>DASPUE010000055.1:0-4152 GCA_035623055.1 Gemmatimonadales bacterium | reverse complement strand
CTGGGATTCAACGAGGACGAGAACGGTCACCGGGTATTCGACGGGCTCGACCCGGAGATCGCCAGCTATCGCATCTCGCTGAACATCCGCTTTGCGCAGCCCACCCGGCTCGCCGGGACACAGCACACCGAGAAGCAGTTCCCGGGCCAGGAGTCACCCACCACCTGGGGAGACACCTATGATCCGTTCTCGCGAATCGGCGGCGGGCTCCTCGACCGCTGCCGGCGAAGCCAAACCTGCCCCAAGGTATTCAACACCGTGAGCAGCACCGAGTACTGGCAGGCCGGGATGTGGGCCACGACCGAGGACTCCGATGGCGACCGCGATCTCGACATTCCCGAGAACGTCCGCATCTACCACTGGTCGAGTACCCAGCACGGCGGCTCGCAACCGGCGGTCGCTCCGAGCCAGAATCCAGTGTGTGAGCAGCTCAACAATCTCAATTCCTACACGTACAACTTCCGCGCCCTGCTCCTGAGATTGCGCGAATGGGTGGTGAACGATCGGCAGCCGCCGCACAGCCGATATGCCAGCCTGCGGAATGGTGAGCTGGTGCCCGCCTCGCAGGTGCAGTTTCCGACCATTCCGGGCGTCACCTCGGTGGGGAACTTCAATAGCCGGCAGGTGCTCGACCGCGGACGGCGGTTCGATTCCAAGGATGACTCGGGCGTGATGGATGAACCGCCGGTGGTGCGATTCACCTATCGGGAACTGTTGCCCAGGGTGAACGACGACGGCAACGAGGTGGATGGCGTGCGTTCGACGCAGCTCCGCGTACCGCTCGGAACCTACTCCGGATGGAACACCCGCAAGATGGGCTTCGGTTTTCCCGACCTGTGCGACTTGACGGGTCAGTACGTCCCGTTCGCTGTGCACAAAGCCGACCGGATGGCCTCTGGGGACCCGCGCCTCTCGGTCGAGGAGCGCTACGGCTCCAAGGCGGGATACATCGCAGCGGTCCAGCAGGCGCTCCAGGAGCAGCTCGACGAGGGGCTCCTGCTACCCGACGATGCGGCTTCCATCCTTGCCCAGGAGAACGCCAGGGACATCGGGATTCCCTAGCAGCCCAGCTTCCACCAGTCGGGAGCCCCGCCGTTCGCGGCCGGGGCTCTTCAGCCCTTCAGCTTGGCGCTCCACTGCTTCGAGCTGCCCGGTCAAGGTCCCGCAAGGGGCGTCCACCATGGTAGAAGCCCCCGTTCGATGAAGCGGTACTTCATCCGCACCTTCGGCTGCCAGATGAAATGAAGCAGGTTTCGCTCTGAAGAGGGCGGCCGAAGAGGCCTTCGGCGTGCGAGTTGCACCGCGGCGTGCCGGCGCTCAGAACAGGTCGTAGTCGGGGTAACCGGCCAGGTTCGCGTAGGCGTTCCAGAAGATCTGATCCAGATCGCCGGCGAAGCTGGGATTCTGGCTGCGGGTGTTGACGAGCATCACCCAGTTCCACCCCATCGCTGCCCGGATGATCTCGGTCTCCGTCCCCGGAAGGCTTCCGATGTGCCACCAGTTGTTGGCCGAGTTCACCTCCCAGCCGCAGGCGTAGTTGGCGTTCGCCGTCGACGGCGTCGTCATGGCGGCGATCGACTGGGAGGTCAGGATGTCCGGCTTCGTCGAGAATCCGTCGACGTGGACGAGGAAGGTGGCGAGGTCGCGCGCCGTCGACACCCAGCCTCCGTGGGAGTCCATCCGATGGACGTTGAAGCCGTACGGGTCCTCACCGCCCTGCCCGTAGTAGACGACCTCGTCGGGAAGTCGATCCGCCAGCGTGTTGCCGGCGATGGTCATGTCGGTGATCCCCAGCGGCCCGAGCACCAGGCTCTTCACCGCGGCCTCGTAGGATTGTCCAGTCACCTGCTCGATGACCCGGCCCAGGATGCAGAACCCGAAGTTCGAGTACGCGTAGGCCGTTCCGGGCACGCTGTCGAGCGGCCGGTTGTCGAGAGTCCACGAGATGAGCTGGTCCGCGGTCATGGTGGGGTTCGTGAACATCGGGTCGGTGGAATCGTTGGGCCAGCCGCCCGCGGTGTGGTGGAGCAGCTCGCTCACCGTGATCTCCGTGATGTGCGGCCCGTAGGGCTGCGTGCCGTAGGTCGTGCCTAGGACGCCGTTCGGCCCGAACACCGTGTCGGAAAGGCTCAGGTTCCCCTGCTCGACGAGCTTGAAGATGGCCACCGCGGTGATGGGCTTCGACACGCTGGCCAGCCGGAACAGGCTCTGCGTCGTCACGGGCTGGCTGGCCTGCTCGTCGGCTTGCCCGTAGGACTTCAGGTAGATGAGCTTTTCCCCATGGGTCACGGCGATGGAAGCCCCGGGGACGCCGTACGTCGTCATGAAGGTCTGGACGGCGTCATCGAAGGCCCCGATGTCGGTCACGACCTGGACCGAGTAGGTCAGCGAGGTACCGTCCTCGGCGGTCACGATGTAGCTCAGCGCGCCGGAGAAGCTGTTCGCCGTCTGTCCGCTCGCCTGGGCGGCTCCCCCGACGGTCACCGTGGCCTTGTCCGACGCGATGAACGTGGCCTTGAGCGCCGTCACGTCGGTCCCGGGAGGCAGGAAAGCGTGGATGGCCAGGCCGGAGATGGTGGCATTCGAGTCCACCGGAATCGCGTTGTTTGCCTTCAGGAACGAGAAGGAGGTGATGCTCTTCGCCGACGAGCGCGCGGGCGCGCCGCCCCCTCCGCAGGCAACGAGCGCAAGCGCGAGCAGGGCCGCTCCCCCGGAGAGGCGTTCGGATCGGTGAAGGGCGTGCATCGCGAGCCCCGTCTCAGCCCGTCATTCCTCGCCGGGCCACCCGGTATGATACGAGCCCGGCCGATGAAGCGGTATTTCGTCCACACCGTTGGGCTGCCAGATGACGTAGCCGGCGCTCGTCTCCGGGACGACTTCCGCTCAGAAGGCTCGGGGTGGCGACACTTCTCCCGAGAATCATCCGGGCATATCTTCGCCGAGCGAGTGCTCTCGCGATTCAGGCCATGGAGATGACTCCGCCCGTCCGACGGCTCCGGGACGAAGACGCCCAGGCGGCGGACCAGGACGCGGCCGGTGGGCCCCCCTCGATCGCGCTCCGGCACGGCGCGATTGTCGGGCAGACCGTCGGGCCGTACGTCCTGCTCCGCCTGCTCGGCGCCGGGGGAATGGGAGAGGTGTGGCTCGCTCGGCGTGCCGACGGCGAGTTTCAGCGCGAGGTGGCGCTCAAGTTGCCGCTGAGCAATCCTCTGCCCTGGGACCTCGCCGCCCGATTCTCTCTCGAGCGCGACATCCTCGCTCGCCTGGAGCACCCCCACATCGCGCGCCTGTACGATGCCGGTGTCTCGGCGGAGGGCCAGCCTTACCTGGCCATGGAAATGGTCCACGGTGAGCCGATCACCGCGTTCTCCGACGGGCGACGCCTCGACGTCGAGGCACGCATCGCGCTGTTCGCGCAGGTCCTGGCCGCGGTCCAGTTCGCCCACGCGAACCTGGTGCTTCACCGCGATCTCAAGCCCTCCAACATCCTGGTCACGGCGGGAGCCGAGGTCCGCCTCCTCGATTTCGGCATCGCGAAGCTGCTCGCTCCCGATGCACCGGCACCGCAGGGCACGGTGACGGAATTCGCCGGGCGAATGCTCACCCCGGCGTATGCCAGCCCCGAGCAGGTCCTCGGGCAGCCGCTCAGCACCGCGAGTGATGTCTACACCCTCGGGGTGGTTCTCTTCGAGCTCCTGACCGGAAGGGCGCCGTACCACGTCGAGCTCTCGTCGGTCGCACAGCTCGAGCTCGCCATCGTTCAGGGGGATCCACTTCGCCCGAGCGCCGCCATCGACGACCACGCGGCAGAGCTCCGGCAGACCTCCCGGCGAAAGCTCGCGCGTCAGCTGGCCGGCGATCTCGATACCGTGGTTGGCAAAGCCCTCGCAAGACGTCCCGGAGATCGCTACGGGAGCGCAGCAGCGCTGGCGGAGGACCTGCAGCGGGTGCTGGCCAGAGAGCCGATCCACGCCCGGCCACCCTCGACGGTGTACCGGGTGAGCCGCTTCCTGCGCCGCCACCGATGGGCGTCGCTGGCGACGGGGACCGCGATGCTGGCCCTGCTCGGCTCGACCGCGGTTGCCCTCCGGCAGGCCCAGCTGGCGGAGGCGCAGGCCCGCAATGTCTCGGCGGTCCGGGACTTCCTCCTCG
>DASPUE010000054.1:0-4443 GCA_035623055.1 Gemmatimonadales bacterium | reverse complement strand
GCCGTCGATCTTCCACTCACCCTTGAATGCCGCTCCGTCCACCGCCGATCGCCGCACTGGGCGCACTGCTGTCGCTCGCCCTGCCCGTAATCACCGTGCAGGTTGGACTGATGCTCATGGGGGTGGCCGATACTGTCATGGTCGGGCACCTCTCGCCGGAAGCTCTGGCTGCGGTGGCACTTGGGAACGTGTACTACTTCGGGGTGAGCATCTTCGGGGTGGGCACCCTCATGGCGCTCGATCCGGTGATCGCCCATGCGGTGGGGGCCGAGGATCATGAGAGCGTCGCCCGCGACGTGCAGCGGGCCCTGGTGCTGGCGGTGGGGCTCTGCCTCCCTGCCGCGCTCCTCTTGGTGCCCGCGCCCCAGATCCTCGTGGCCCTGCGCCAACCGCCAGCCGTAGCGCGACTAGCAGGGGCCTATGCCCAAGCGAGCATCCCGGGGACCATCGGCCTCTTCGCCTTCGCGGTTTTTCGCCAGAGCCTGCAGGCACTCCACCGGATGCGCTCGCTGTTGGTCACGGTCCTTCTGGCCAACCTCACCAACATCGCGCTGAACTGGGTGCTCATCTTCGGCCACCTCGGCGTGCCGCCGCTGGGCGCCGTGGGCTCCGCATGGGCTTCGACGATTTCCCGGCTGGTCATGGTACCGATGCTTCTCCTCATCGCCTGGCCAGATCTCCGCTCGACTGTGCGGCCGCTCCGTCCCGGGGTCTTCGAGCCCGGCCCGCTCCTCCGGCTGCTCAAGCTGGGCGCCCCGATCGGCGTGCAGCACCAGTTGGAATACGGAGTGTTCGCAGTGGTCGGTCTTCTCATGGGAACCATGGGGATCGCGCAGGTGGCGGGTCACCAGGTCGCGCTCAACCTCGCTTCACTCACCTTCATGGTCCCGCTTGGCCTCTCGGCGGCGGCGGCAGTGTTGGTTGGGCACGCTGTGGGCCGCGGCGATGCCAAGGCGACTCGCGATGCGGCGCGTGCGGCGCTCTATCTCGCCGTCGGGTTCATGGGGACAGCCGCCGTTGTCTTCCTCGCGCTGCCGGGGCCGCTGGCCCGCCTCTACAGCCCAGCGCCAGAGGTGCTCGCCGTGGCGTCGATCCTGATTCCCCTCGCCGGGGTCTTTCAGGTCTTCGATGGGATTCAGGTTACCTCCATCGGCATCCTTCGGGGGCTCGGCGACACCCGGACCCCGATGCTCACCGGCGTGCTGGGCTTCTGGCTAGTCGGACTTCCGGTGAGCCTGCTGCTGGCCTTCCGGCTCGGCTACGGACCGGCCGGACTCTGGTGGGGGTTGGTGCTGGGGTTGGTCGCCGTCGCCTCGGTGCTGCTGGTCCGCCTGCGGTACAAGCTCAGGCAGCCGCTGCGGCGGGTGCGGCTCGACCTGGTCGCGGACGCCGGGGCGGGGCAGAGATGAGCATGCACTTCGGCACGGTCATCTTCGACTGCGATTCGACCCTCTCCGCGCTGGAAGGAGTCGACGAGCTCGGGCGGCTCGTCGGTGCCGATATCCGGCAGCTCACCAGCCTTGCCATGAGCGGAGCCGTGCCACTTGAAGTGGTATATGGCCGGCGCCTGGAGGAGATCCGGCCCACCCGACGAGCGGTGGAGATCCTGGGAGTTCGGTACATCGCTGCGCTGGTGCCGGGGGCCGAGGAGGTTGTCCGGAGACTGACGGATGCGGGCGTGGTGGTGCAGATCCTGAGTGGCGGGCTGGCTCCCGCGGTGAAGATGCTTGCCCACCGCATCGGGGTGCCCGATTCCCGCGCGGCGGCGGTGGACATCACCTTCGATGAACGGGGCGACTATCTCGGATTCGACAGCGGATCGCCGCTCGCGCGTTCCGGTGGCAAGCGGCGTTGGCTGGAGACGGTCGGGAAGGAGTTACCCGCCCCGCGGCTGATGGTCGGCGATGGGATCACCGACCTTGAAGTGCGCCCGGCGGTCGACGCCTTTGCCGCCTTTACCGGCGTCGTCACCCGTCCCGAAGTGGTGAAACATGCCGATGTAGTGATTGCCGGCCCCTCTCTCCTGGATCTGCTCCCCTTCTGTGGTCTCGAGGGGTGATTCCCCAGTCGTTCAGAAGCTCGTGCCGAGCGTGATGTAGACGCTTCGGGCGGTCCCGGGGATGATCCCGGGACCAGGGTACTCGCTGGTGCGCATGGTGAAGTAGTGCCGGTCAGCGAGGTTGTTCACGCCGCCTTCGAATGTCCACCGCCCCAGCCGGTACCTCCCAGACCAGTCGAGCAGGGTATAGGCAGGGATGATGCCCACCTCCGCGTCGGGACTGGAGACGGTGTTGTTGGCGTCGGAGAATTGCTTCGACGTGGTCGAGATCTGAAAGGTCGTCGCGAACGCCCCGCGCTCATAGGTGGCGCCCATCCGATGCACCACTTCGGGCGCAAACTCGACCCGCTTGCCTGCGAACTCCCCCGTCGTGTAGCGGGCATGGGTGTAACCGAGCGCATCGAAGATGCTGAACGTGCCCCGGCCCTGCGGCACGCCGGCGAGCACCAGCGGCTGCACCTGGAGATACGACTCCACTCCCTTGTGCACGCTGGTGGCGACATTGGTGCGGAGCAGGTACGGTCCCGTGGAGTCGCTCCCCGAGATCAGCCCAATCCGGTCGTGGTAGGACAAATAGAAGATGCCGAGGTCGAAACTGACCGCCGCACCAAGCCGGCCGCGCCAGGACAGGTCCGCGTTGTAGCCGCGGGGGTCACGGAGGTGCGGGTCGACCCGGACGCCACCACCGAACGGGACGAGGAACGAATACTCGATCGGCCGGTAGGCCTGGGTGATGTTGGCATACAGCTGGGTCGAACTCGTCGTCTGGAACTGGAGGCCGGCGCCGGCAAGGACGAACACTCGGTCTCGCGCCAGTGGAGCGAAGGTGGTGTCGGTATGCCCCGAGGCGGTGGAGTGCAGTCGCTCGACGCGAACGCCGGGGCTCAGGGACAGGCGCTCGCTCACCCGAATGATGTTCTCCGCGTAGGCCGCCACATTGCTGTTGAAGAAGCTCACGTCCGTCGCATAGCCTCCGCCGATCAGCGCCATGTCGAAATCGCTGCCGGTGGTGCCCGGACCGCCCTCCTGGCGGTGCAGCGTGCCCGCGAAGGCTCTCACCCCGGTGGCCACCGTCTGGGGGAGCCCAAGGAGGGTGAACGAAGTGCGGAGCCGTAGTTCATCCGTGATGTTGTTGAAGTACTCCCGTTCGACTTCTCGCGGCGTGAAGGCTCCGGTGCCCGGATCGATGCTGTCGGGTGACTCCGGACCGCCGTCCTCGTTGCGCCACACGAGATAGCGCTGGCTGAACATGTACGAGACTGAATTGGTGAGCACCGTGGAGCGGCCGAGATTCGCCTCGGCTTTCAGGGCGAGCACGTTCCATGGGCTGGCGAGCCAGTTGCGGCTGCGGAAAGACTGCGCCCAGTTAGCGGCGAATTCCGCGTCGCTCAAGCCCCCCGGCATCTGGAGTCTATTGCGGTACAGGGTGTACTCGGCGCTGAGGCGGACCCGGCTCGATAAGTCGTAGCCGATCCGGCCGGCGGCCGAGACTTCCTCCACGCCGGAGTTGGGGCGGAAGCCATCCCGGTGTACGTACTGGCCGTAGCCGAAATACGTGAGACGTGAGCTGCCCCCGGCCACTGACCCGTAGGAGGTGAGGGCTGCATAGCTCCCCGCGGTCTGCCTGAGGGTGAAAGTGGGGCGGGTGTCGGGAGCACCGTCTCGGAGATCGTAGTTCACCACCCCGCCGAACTGCGGCCCGAACTGCAACGATGAACTACCGCGGACGAACTCGATCTGCTCGATGGCCTGGGCGGGCGGCGTGTAATAGGTCTCGGGGTACCCGTACAGATCCGCGACGATGTTCACCCCATCCTGCCGAACGTTCATCTCTACCGACTGCGTGGGCGTGAGGCCGCGGACTCCGATGCCGTTGGAAGGGAAGCCGCCGTACGCCGCCTCCGAGAGATTCGCCCCCGGCACCCGCGCGACGAGCTGGCGGGTGACATTCTGCGCGCTGTTGGCGGTGAGACTGTCCAGGTTCACGACCTCGGTTTTCTTGGCGCTGTAGAGAAACGCCCCCTGCACGTCGGGAAGGGTCGACGCCGGCCGAGCCGGACGGGCGACCGCCGTGGTGATCGGTGGCAGTTCGACCGGGCTCGGGATCGTGATGGAAACCGTCGCGGTCTCGCCGCTCCGCACCGTCACCGGAGTCCGCAGTACGACCGTCCCTTCAGGTCCCGTCACCTCGAGGCGGTACTCCCCCGCCATCAGGGAATCGAACCGAAAGCGGCCCAGAGAATCGGTGATCGTCGTCCGTCCCGTGCCTTCGAGTGCCAGGCCAATGCCGCCAGCCCGTTCGTTCGAGGTGTTGCGCACCATTCCGGCGATGCGGCCGGCGGGGCTCGTGTCTTGGGCGGCTAGACGCGCGGGCCATGCGGCGA
>DASPUE010000053.1:0-2321 GCA_035623055.1 Gemmatimonadales bacterium | reverse complement strand
GACCCGGTGCTGCTCCGGGAGCTGGCCCAGTACACCATCCGGCCACGACTGGCGCGCTTGCCGGATGTGGGCGGAGTGGAGGTGCAGGGGGGGCTGGTCCGCGAGATATCGGTGGAGCTGGACCCGGCACGGATAGCTGCCCGTCATGTCGGCGTGGATGAAGTCGCCGACCGGATCGCCAAGGCCAACGTGGTGACCGCGGCGGGGCGGGTTGACCGAGAATACCGGCAATACGGTATCATGATCTCCGGGCTGTTGGCGACACCCGATGCGGTGGCGAACACCATCGTGCGGCGCGACGGAGATCAGCTGCTCCGCGTCGGTGACCTCGGGCGAGTGCACTATGGCGTCGAGGATCGATTCCAGCTCACCACGGGCAATGGCGCCCCGGCGGCGCTCATCAATGTGTCCCGCCAGCCACGGGGCAACATCCTCCGGGTCGCGGCGGCGGTCGCCGCCACGGTGGATTCTCTGCGGCCGCTGCTTCCCGCCGGCGTACATCTCACGTCGGTCTACGACCAGGGCGCGTTGGTCCGCGATTCGATCGCCAGCGTGCGGGACGCGATGCTGATCGGCAGCCTGCTGGCGGTGGCCGTACTCTTTTTGTTCCTGGGGAGATTGGACCTCACCCTCACAGCGGCGATCACCCTCCCGCTCGCAATCGTGGGGACCTTCGCCGGTCTCGCGGCGGCGGGTGATTCGCTCAATCTGATGTCGCTCGGCGGCCTCGCCGTCGCCATCGGCCTGGTGATCGACGACGCGGTCGTGGTCGTCGAGAACATAGCCCGGCGCGCCGCCGGAGAGAGCGCGGGTGGAGGGGATGTCTTCCCAGCGACCGATGAGATCCTGGCTCCCGTTGCCGGCTCGACCCTCACGACCGTTGTGGTCTTTGCACCGCTGGCCCTCCTGGAGGGGGTGGTCGGGCAGTTCTTCCAGTCCTTCGCGCTCGCCCTGGCCGTGGCGGTACTTCTCTCGCTTGTGTATGCCATCACGGTTATTCCGATCCTGGCCGGTGCACGGCCCGGGGAGACGGCAAAGGAGCGGGGGTACTCGCTGGCGCGGGTGGAGCAGTGGTACGGCGGCCTGGTGCGAAGGCTGCTCGGTCGCCCGTGGCTGGCGCTGGCGATCGCCGCGGTCATGGCGGCGACGGCGCTAGTGGCCTGGCGCGCCATCGGCACCGGCTTCCTGCCGCAGATGGACGAAGGGGGATTCATCCTCGACTACTGGACGCCGACCGGTACCTCGCTCGCCGAAACCGACCGGGAGCTGACCAGGATCGAGCAGGTGCTGCGTGAGGACCCGGCGATCGCCGCCTTTACGCGCCGCACCGGGGTTGAGTTGGGACTGTTCGCGACCGCACCCAACCGCGGCGACATGACGGTGCTGCTCAAGCCCCGGCGGGTTCGGGGCATTTCAGTCTATGGGGTGATGAACCGGCTGCGGGAGCGGCTGGATCGAGAGCTCCCGCAGGTTCGCGTCGAGTACCACCAGATCCTCGAAGACCTGCTCGGCGACCTGAGCGGTGCCCCCGAGCCGGTGGAACTCAAGCTGTTCCACCCCGATATCGCGGTGGCTACCGCGGCGGCCAAGAAGGCGAGCGCCGCGCTGGATAGTGTGCCAGGTCTTACCGACCTCTTCGATGGTGATGCGGGCCGAGTGCCGGAACTCACCGTGGTTCTCGACCCCACGCGTCTGAGCCGACTCGGTCTCCAGCCGGAGGACGCCGCAACGCAGGCTCGGGCCGCCCTGTTCGGGGCGGATGCGGGTGCGGTGCGTGAGCCGGACCGGCTGGTTCCGATCCGGGTGCGCCTCCCCGACAGCGTCCGGTACGCGTCCACCGTTCTAGGGCAGGTGCCGATCACCGGGCCCGGCGGCTGGGCGCCGCTGGCGAGTCTCGGCACCGTGCACGACACCAGCGACGCCAGCGAACTGTTACGGGAAAACTTGCGATCAATGGTCCTGGTGACCGGATCCGTCGACCCGGAGCGCTCGAGCCTCGGCGAGGTGATGGCGGCCATCAAGAGCCGGCTCCGCCACGCGAATCTGCCACCGGGCGTCGACCTGGAGTTCGGTGGTCAGTACGTGGGACAGCAGCAATCCTTTCGGCAGCTGCTGCTGGTGCTGGCGCTCGCTGCGGGCGCGGTGCTGCTGGTGATGGTCGCGCAATTCGGGAGCTTCCGGGGGCCGCTGGTGATCCTCGTGGCGGCCTCGCTCGGGCTCACCGGAGCCCTCTGTGGCCTTGCGCTCACCGGAATCCCATTCAACGTCTCAAGCTTCATGGGATTGATCCTGCTGGTGGGCCTGGTGGTCAAGAATGGCAT
>DASPUE010000052.1:0-2164 GCA_035623055.1 Gemmatimonadales bacterium | reverse complement strand
AGCGTGACCCAGCCGCGCATGGGCATTGCGAGTCCGCGAGTCGAGTACGCCTTGGGGACGCCGTGAATGACCCTGGCAAGGATCCCCTCGAATGTGTCTGGACCATGCATCCAGACGCCTTGCTGCAGTGCAGGACCGCTGTCCGTTCCCGCGCCGGCCGGTCCGTGGCAGGCCGCGCAGTTCGCCGTGCCGTGAAAGAGCTCCCGCCCTCGCGCCACGGCCGAATCGTTCACCTGCGTCGGCACGGGCAGCGGGAAGCTGAGCGTATCCTGAGCCAACGCGGCGGGCGGGCCTGTCAGTATCAGTAGAGCGGCCGTAAGCCAGATTGATTTCTCACGTCGCATCGGGCCTCCTCGGCGAACACCGTCAAAATGGGAGCACTCTGATGAAGCCGGAGGGAAGGGTGACTGAACCGCCCATCAAGCCACTTTGTCCCGGAGGGGTGGGCCCGAGGGAGACGTCGGGCCACCCTGACGCCAGGGCGCGGATGGGCGGGGCCGCGCCGAGGCGCCGAACCCGCACAATGCCAGCAACTTCCGCCGGACGTCCCCGAGAGTCCCACGGCGGCACCGCGCTTGCCAAACGTTTTGACAACCAATCCTCTGAGTGGCCTGATGTCGGACCCTTCACTCTGGACCCGGAGATGCCGGTCCTGTCCCGGCGTGATTGACCGTTGGCTGGTCGCGGGATGATCCCGGACCAGGACCTCCCCAACGATGACGAGCTGCGGCGCGAATTCCGCCGGCTCGGCTGGGGGCTGGTCGTGTATCTGCTTCTGGTGCTCGGGATTGGGGCTGGGGCGGTGAGACTCGCGCTCACCCACCGCCACTTCCAGACGGAGACCATGGCCCCGGCGCCGGTCGTAACGTCGGAGCCATCGGCCGTCGACTCTACCACGGATGATTCGGGCGTTTCGGGAGAGGAACTGGATTCGGAGTCCACGCTTCAAACTGCGCGAGGCGAGGTCCCGCAGTAACGATGGGGGAATCGGCCGGGCTCAGTCCTGGTCGTGCAGGATCCGCTCGGGCGGATCATCGAGGTCCTCGAACTGGCCGTCCCGGGCCGCTAGCAGGAACAGCACGACGAAAATCCCTCCTACGAATAGCGCCGCTGGCAACAATATCAGGATCGCTTTCATCGCTCTGCCCTCCGCACCGCCACCTCCACCCGCGACGCCCGCCAGATCACCGAGACACTCGACAGCGGCATCAGGATCGCCGCGACCAGCGGGTTCACTAACCCGGCCACCGCCGCTCCAACCGCGACCACATTGTAGACAATCGCCCATCGCTGGCTGAGGCGCACCGCGTGGCGGGTCGCGCGGGCCGCGCGAATCCCGCCCAGGATCGGGGCGAGGCTCTCGGTGGAAATGACACCATCGGCGACCAGGACGCTGCTTGCGGCACCGGTGGCCATCGCGATTCCCACCGTGGCGGCGGCGAGTGCCGGCCCATCGTTCAGCCCGTCTCCCGCGAACAGGATACGGTCCCCCTGCCGCCGCCGCTCTCCAATCCATATGGCCTTCGCAGTGGGATCCATGCGGGCCATAACCTCGGCGGCTCCCGCCTCGCGGGCGACTCGTTCCACGATTTCGGGCTGGTCCCCGGAAAGCAACGCCACCCGAATGCCCTCGCCTCGGAGCCGATCTAGGGTCTGCCGCGCGTCCGTTCGGGTCAAATCGCCGAGCCGGATCCTGGCGGTCGGCTGTCCATCCTCCGTCAGCAGTACCTCGCCAGGCGCACCTGGCCCGAGCCGCACCTCTCGCCCATCGATCTCACCGGAAATGCCCGCTCCGGGCGACTCGTGGAGCTTGCGGGCCTGGGGCAGGGGGATACCTCGGCGCGTCGCCTCCTCTAGAACCGCGCGCGCGATCGGGTGGGTGCTGTACCGTTCCAGCCCGGCGGCCAGCCGCAGGACGGCATCCTCGGCGTCCACGACCGTCAGGGTTCCAGCGGTCACGGTGCCGGTCTTGTCGAGGGCAACGACATTGATGTCCGCCAACGCCAGCAAGGCATCGCCAGATCGGAGCAGCAGCCCCCGGCGAGCCGCCGCCCCAAGTCCCGCCGCGGTCGCCAGGGGTCCGGCCAAGGCGAGGGCACATGGACAGGCCACCACCAGCACCGCGACTGACCGGGCCATGGCCTCGCCAAGTCCGAGGAAATGC
>DASPUE010000051.1:0-6452 GCA_035623055.1 Gemmatimonadales bacterium | reverse complement strand
TGCCGCGCGCACCGGCAAGCCGATCATCTACATCCAGGGCAACATCCACAGCGGCGAGGTAGAAGGGAAGGAAGCCGCCCAGATGCTGCTCCGCGATCTCACTGTGGGCCCCCTCGCTCCGCTGTTGGACAGCCTGATCGTTATCGTGGTGCCGATCTACAACGCCGATGGCAACGAGCGCTTCGGGCCCGGCGAGCGAAACCGCCCCGGCCAGAACGGACCCGCGATCGTCGGGCCGAGCACCAACGGCCAGGGGCTCAATCTGAACCGTGACTACGTGAAGCTGGAAGCACCCGAGACCCGCGCCGCCTACGCGCTGCTCGATCGGTGGGGGCCGGACCTGTTCATCGACCTGCACACGACCAATGGCAGCTACCACGGGTACGCGCTGACCTGGGCACCCGGCCTGAATCCCAACTCGAGCCCCGCGAACGACTACGCCCGGGACCACTTTCTGCCCGTGGTGCGCGACCGCCTGCGCAAGCGGCACAAGCTGGAGACCTTTCCCTACGGCAACTTCCGTAACCAGGAGCCGGACTCCCTGATACTCGGGTGGGAGACCTATGACGCGCGCCCGCGGTTCGGGACCAACGCGATGGGGATGCGGGGACGCATCCCGATCCTGAGCGAAGGCTATAGCAACGATCCGTTCCCGGTCCGCATCCGCTCGACCTACCTGTTCTTGCGCGAGATCCTGTCCCTCGCCGCCGAGGAGCGGGCCACGATCAAGCGGGTCGTCGCGCAATCCGCCCTGTGGCGCCCGGACTCGGTGGCGATCCGGTCGGTCTTTGCCGCGCCGACCCAGCAGGATGTCATCGCGGAAATCACCCAGTCCGACGGCGACGGGAGCGGGGGCTTCGCCCGCCGCAGGCGCACCGGTGTCTTCAAGACGATCCGCATGCCGGTGGTGGACCGCTTCACCGCTCTGGAGAAGACGCCGCGCCCGGCGGCCTACCTGGTGCCGCCGGAGCACGCCGACCTGGTGTCGCTGCTCCGGGTCCAGGGCGTCGTTGTGGCCCGCTTGGGGACGGGATGGGAGGGCCCGGTCGAGGCGTTCACGGTGGATAGCATTGCCGTGGCGCCCTTCGTATTCGAGGGCCACCGAACCGTGACTGTCGCCGGTCGGTGGGCCCCGCGCCCGGCATCGGTCGCCGCGGGATGGTATTACGTCTCGACCAATCAGCGCTTCGGCGTCTTCGCCGCGTACCTGCTGGAGCCTGAGTCCGAGGACGGCTTTGCCACCTGGAATTACCTGGACCGCGACCTGCGGCGCGGCGCAGAGGCGCCGGTACTGCGCGTGCGAGAAGAGTTGCGGGTTCCGATGCGGCTGGTCGAATGACCCGGCGAAGGTCCGGCGCTGCCGGCCCCGCACATCCTGTGACCCCCTGAACGCTCACCCGAGATTGCGATGCTCACCATCGGCTCCAAGGCGCCCGCCTTCTCTCTCCCCGCCGACACCGGCGAAACAATCCGGCTGGCCGACCTCAAGGGAAAGAAGGTGGTCCTCTATTTCTATCCCAAGGACGACACCAGCGGCTGCACCACTGAAGCCTGCGAGTTTCGCGACAGCTGGGCCGATGTGAAGAAGACCGGCGCGATCGTGCTCGGCGTCTCTCCCGACGACCTGACATCGCACGAGAAGTTCCGGCGAAAGCACCACCTGCCGTTCCCGCTCCTCGCCGATGTGGATCACGCGGTCGCCGAGCGGTACGATTCGTGGGGGGAGAAGAGCATGTACGGGCGGAAGTACTTCGGAATCCTGCGCAACACCTTCATCATTGACGCGGAAGGTCGCATCGCCCAGGTCTTCACCAAGGTCAAGCCGAAAGGCCACGCGGAGCAGGTTCTTGCGGCCTTGCGCAACTCCGGAGTGTGACTGGCGTCACACCGTCCGATCTTAAGCGAAATTTTGCCTTACAAAGTGATTGACGCATGGTGCCGATGCGACTAGTGTCGGCGCAATCGGCTGTTTTGGAGCTTCTTTTTTCGTTGGAGGCCGAATGCACATCACCCGTCCCTTCCTCGCCGGCGCGATCGCCCTGATGGTTGCGACCCCGGCGATCGCCCAACAGGCGGGAACCGTCGAAATCGGCGGCTTCGGCCGGTATAGTCGTTTTGACCCCCATCTCCATTTCAACGACCGATTCGGTGGTGGCGGCCGACTCGGCGTGTTCGTGGTCAACGACCTGGCCATCGAAGCGGATGGCAGTTACACGGAGACCCGAAGCCAAGGTGGGGCGCTAATCCGGGCCATTCCGGTGCACGCGCGGCTGGTCTACAACCTTCCCTTCGGCGACGCGGGTGCGTTCCTGCTCGGCGCGGGGTACACCCGACAGCTCTTCCGCGGCAGCTATGGGGAAACCAAGAGCGGCGCCGGCGGCCTGGCGGGGTTCCGCATCGGGACCGGCGGCATTGTGTCCTTCCGGCTGGACGCGACGGCCGACTACATCCCGAAGCCGGAGAGCAATACGCTGCCGCCGCAGCTGGCCGGGATCACCCAGAGCAGCTACAACCTGCATCTGGGGGCCCAGGCGGGCCTGTCGATTCTCATCGGCGCCCATCGGTCACACGATCAGGATCACGATGGGGTGCCTGACAAGCTCGATCGCTGTCCCAACACCCCTGCCGGTGAGCGGGTCGACGCGTCGGGCTGCCCGCTGCCCAAGGACAGTGACGGCGACGGTGTTCCGGATAATCTCGATCGTTGTCCCAACACGCCCCCTGGCACGCCGGTGGACGCGACCGGCTGCCCCAAGGACTCCGACGGGGACGGCGTCCCTGACTATCTCGATCGCTGCCCGAACACTCCCGCTGGCACGCCGGTCGACGCCAACGGCTGCCCGAAGGACTCGGATGGCGACGGGGTGCCCGACTACCTCGACCGCTGCCCCAACACGCCGCCAGGCGTCGCGGTGGATGCCAACGGCTGCCCGAAGGACTCGGACGGCGACGGGGTGCCGGATTACCTCGACCACTGCCCCAACACGCCGCCAGGCGTCGCGGTGGATGCCAACGGCTGCCCGAAGGACTCGGACGGGGACGGGGTGCCGGATTACCTCGACCGCTGCCCCAATACGCCGCCGGGGACCAAGGTGGATGCGGTGGGCTGCCCGGCGTTGTTCACGCAGCCGGGGAAGTCGTTGATCCTGCAAGGGGTGAAATTCGAGTCAGGCAAGGCAACGCTGTTGCCAGAGTCGCGGGTTATCCTGGATCACGTCGCGGAGTCGCTGGTGGCCAACCCGGCGGTCGCGGTCGAGGTGGGTGGGCATACCGACAATCGAGGCCCGCGGGCCGCGAACCTGCGCCTCTCGCAGGCGCGGGCAATCGCGGTGCGCGACTACCTGGTCTCGAAGGGGGTCGCCTCCGCGCGGGTCACCGCCAAGGGCTACGGTCCAGACAAGCCGGTGGTGAGCAACCGGACCAGTGCCGGACGGGCCGCGAACCGGCGGGTGGAGCTGACCAGGACCAACTGACACGCGGCGCCCCGGGGCCCTGGGTTCGGTCGGCTCCGAGGGAGATTCCAGAGGTGACGACGGGCCGGGGACATCCCCGGCCCGTCGCGTTCCCCTGGCCCCGGCCCGCGATTATTGTTCGTCCCCTATGCGATACCGTCCCCTCCTCTTAGGCATCGTCCCGATGCTGGCGGGCTGCGGCCACAGCGCCGGCACCGCTCTCGCACAGAGCTTTGTCCCGCCGGCTCCTGGCGAGGAGCGGCATCTTCGCAACATTCGGCAGCTGACCTTCGGCGGCAACAACGCGGAAGCCTATTTCTCCCGTTCGGGCAAGCAGGTGATCTTCCAGCGGAAGGAAAAGGTAGATAGCGGTTGCGACCAGGAGTACATCATCAATGCGGACGGATCCGGCTTGCGCCGGATCTCCAACGGCCTCGGCCGCACCACATGCGGATTCTTCTACGCCAACGACACCCGGGTCTGGTACAGCTCCACCTTCAAGAACTCCCCCGACTGCCCGCCTCCGCCCGACCGATCCAAGGGATATGTGTGGCCGCTGAGCCACCTCGAGATCTATACCGCCAAGCCCGACGGATCCGATCTGCGCCAGCTCACCGACAACGGCGCCTACAACGCGGAAGCGACGCTGTCGTGGGACGAGAAGCGGATCATCTTCACCAGCACCCGGGATGGCGACATCGACCTGTACACGATGAACACCGACGGGACAGACGTCCGCCGGATCACCAGCCGGATCGGCTACGATGGCGGGGCCTGGTTCTCACCAGATGGGAAGCAGATCGTCTGGCGCGCTGGGTATCCAGAGAGCGCGGCGGATAGCGCCGACTACCTCGGCCTGCTGCACCAGGGGCTGGTCCGGCCCGCGCGGGTGGAGGTATGGGTGGCCAACGCCGATGGCAGCAACCCGCGCCAGGTGACTCACCTGGGTGGGGCCAACTTCGCCCCGGTGTTCACCCCGGATGGCAAGAAGATCATCTTCTCCTCGAACTACGAGAGTCCCCACAGCGGCGCGTTCGATCTGTTCCTGATCAACCCCGACGGCACCGGGTTGGAGAAGATCACCACCGATCCGGGCTTCGACTCCTTCCCGATGTTCAGCTACGACGGCAAGCACCTGGTCTGGGCCTCCAGCCGCAACGCGGCCGATCCGCGCGAAATCAACATTTTCATCGCGGATTGGGTGGAGTGAGGGGCACCAGAAGTCAGCTGCGTGAATGGGGCAGGAGCCTCGGGCTCGCGCTCGCGGCGTGGCTGCTGCTGCGTACGTTCGTGGTGCAGGCGTTCCACATCACCTCGGAGAGCATGGAGCACACCCTGCTGGTGGGCGACGTGCTCTTCGTCGCCCGTCCGCTCTACGGCGCGGAGGTGCCGCTCACCGGCCGCCGGCTGCCAGCGTTGCGCGAGCCCCGGCGGGGTGATCTCGTGGTGTTCGAATCGGTGGAGACGCCCGGCCTCGACGTGGTGAAGCGGGTGACGGGTGTGCCTGGCGATACCCTCGCCATGCAGGGCGGCCGCCTGGTTCGCAATGGCACTCCCGTCCTCGAGCCCTTCGTGGTGCGCGCCCGACCGGATCAACCGGATCCCCCGGACTTTCGGGAGGCGATCCGCCGCTGGCAGGAGCCGCGGCTGATCGGGGTCCACCCCGTTCCGTATCATCCCGACCGGAACAACTGGGGGCCGGTGGTGGTGCCGAACGATTCGCTGTTCGTGATGGGGGACAACCGCGACGACTCGTGGGATGGTCGGTTCTGGGGATTCCTGCCGCGCCGGAATGTCCGCGGGTCCCCGCTGGTGATCTACTACAGCTATGACCCCGCCAGCTGGCGTCCGTTGCCGTTCCTGACCGCGACCCGGTGGGACCGCCTCTTCACAGTCCCCCGATAGGAGATGTCGTGACGCCCGCGGACCGCCCATCCATGGACACCCTCGACGATCAGGAGTCCGAATCCCCGAGCCTGCACCGGGCGCTCTGGGAATGGACCAAGTCCATCGTGGTCGCCGTGGTGGTCTGGCTGCTGCTGCGGACCTTCCTGGTGGAGGCGTTCCGCATTCCGTCGGGGAGCATGGAAAACACCCTGCTGATCGGCGACTTCCTGTTCGTCAACAAGGCGATCTACGGCGCCGAAATTCCGTTCACCGGTCACCACCTGCCGGCGTTCCGGGAGCCCCAACGCGGCGACGTGCTGGTGTTCGATTCGGTAGAGGAAGAGGGTCTCAAGGTCGTGAAGCGGCTGATCGGGATGCCCGGCGATACCCTGGCCATGAAGGGGGGCGTGCTCTACCGCGACGGCAAGATGGTGGACGAGCCGTACGCGCGGCACGACAACCCCACCAAGTCGGAGTCCCCGGAGTTTCGCCAGAAGATGCATGACTGGCAGGTCGGGCATCTCGCGGGCGACACCGCCAACTATCATCCCGACCTGCAGGATTGGGGACCCATCGTGGTGCCGGCCGACTCGTTTTTCATGATGGGTGATAACCGCGACCTCTCCTACGACGGGCGCTACTGGGGCTTCCTCCCGCGGGACAACGTGCGGGGCACTCCGCTCATCATTTATTACAGTTACGATCCCAGCAGCTGGAAGGTCCTCCGGCCGATCACCGCCATCCGGTGGGGTCGGCTCTTCTCACGGCCCCGCTGAACCCCACCGTCGAGTGAGGCCGTCAGGCGCCACGCGCGCTCTCGCCGGGGTGAATCACCGCCGATAGGCCCGCTACTCCCGCCGCACCGCTTGCCACGAAGAAGGCCATCCGGGGTCCCGCGTGCCCGGCGACGGCGCCGGCAAGTACGGGTCCGGCGATTCGGGCCACCGCTCCTACGCTCTGCAGCATTCCCAAGGCGCGCCCTTGTTCTTCCGCCGGCGCCTTCCGGCTCACATAGGACGCGGCGCTGGGGGAGATGAGTGCGGAGCCGACGGCGAGGAGCAGTAACGCCGTGTAAAGCAGCGACAGCCCATGAGCCGCGCCGATGTCGAACGC
>DASPUE010000050.1:0-3418 GCA_035623055.1 Gemmatimonadales bacterium | reverse complement strand
ACCATCAAGACTCACCATAACGTGGGCGGTCTCCCCGAGAAGCTGCCGTTCAAGCTCATTGAGCCGCTCAGGGAACTCTTCAAGGACGAGGTGCGGCAGGTCGGTCGAGAGCTGGGACTGCCGGACGAGATGGTAGGGCGGCACCCGTTCCCGGGCCCTGGTCTCGCGATCCGGGTAGTGGGAGAGGCCAACCGAGGGCAGCTCGACGTGCTCCGCAAGGCGGACCACATCTACACCGAGGAGATTCGGGCCGCCGGGCTGTACGATGAGATCTGGCAGGCCTTCGCGGTGCTGCTCCCGATTCGATCAGTAGGGGTGCAGGGAGACGAGCGGAGCTACGACCAGGTGGTGGCTCTCCGAGCGGTGACCAGCCGGGACGGCATGACCGCGGACTGGTTTCCATTTCCGCCCGAGGTGATCGCCAGGATTTCCAACCGGATCGCGAACGAGGTGGAAGGGGTGAGTCGGGTAGTCTACGACGTGAGCTCCAAGCCGCCGGCGACGATCGAGTGGGAGTAGGACTTCCTTCCCCCGCTACACGCCTTTCTCTTCCAGCAGCTTGAAGAATTCCTCGGGCGTCTTGAGCTGCGCCAGGCGCTCGGGCACATCCGCATCCTTCGCGAAGGTGGCGATTTTGCCGAGGATGGGGAGATACTGGTTGCTCACCTCGATAGGCGGGGCGACGATCAGGAAGAAGTGATGCACCGGACAGTCGTCCGCAGCGCGCCAGGGAATGCCCGTAGGGGAGTACCCGTACGCCAGCCTGACCTTGTTCACTACCAGCGAGCGTCCGTGCGGAATCGCGATGCCGCGTCCCACCCCGGTCGAGCCCAGTTCCTCACGCCGGCGGAGAATGCGGAGCAGGGCGGTGCCTTGCTGTTCATCGAGACCGAGCAGTCCCACCAATTCTTCCAGGACCGCATCGGACGTGGTGGCCTTGAGCGGCAGCGCGAGAGCCGTGGGCTCGAAGAATTCTCTGAGATGCATTGGGCGGGAAGATTAGGGCCGGGAGGCCGTGCTGTCAAAGCGCGACCGGCGGCGCGCTCCGTTGCTGATGAGTGTACGGATAACTAACTTTCTGCCATGCGGTTACCCTATTTCAACGGATCGGGCGTCGCCCTGCTCCTCGCTCCGATGGCGGGGGTCTCGGAGGCTCCATTCAGGCAGCTCTGCCGCGGAATGGGCGCCGACGTGGTGCTGTCGGAGTTCCTGAGCTCCGAGGCGATCCGCCGCCGCATCAAGAAGACCCTGGAGGGCGCCGATTTCGAGGAGTGCGAGCGCCCGATCGGCATCCAGATCTACGGTGCCGATGCCAAAGCGATGGCCGAGGCCACCGCGCTGATCACCGAGCATTACAAGCCGGAGTTCATCGACATCAACTTCGGCTGTCCGGTCAAGAAGGTCGTGCAGCGGAACGGCGGCTCCGGCTGCCTCCGCGATCTGGATCTGGTGACCGGTATCATCCGCGCCTGTGTCGCCGCCACGCACCTGCCGGTCTCGGTCAAGACCCGAAGCGGCTGGAACGAGGAGTTGCGCGACGCTGTGGGCATCGCGCTACGCATGCAGGATGCGGGCGCGCGGGCTTTCACGCTGCACGCCCGGACCAGGACCCAGATGTTTTCGGGACACGCCAACTGGGACGAAATCGCCCGGGTGGTGGAGGCGCTCGAGATTCCGGTGATCGGAAACGGTGACATTCAGACCGCGCCCGATGTGGTCCGCATGGTCAATCACACCGGATGTGCGGGGGTGATGATCGGGCGGGGCGCCTTCGGTAACCCATGGCTCTTCCGGGATGCGCGGGCGCTGCTTGATGGCGACGTCCAGCCCGCGGCCCCCTCCGCGGCGGAGCGGTTCGAGGTGGCGCTCGAGCACGCCCGGCTCGCCACCCGCCTGCAGGGCGACGACCGGAAGACGGTCATCGAATTCCGGAAGCACTTTGGGTGGTACACCAAGGGGTTGCCCGGGTCGAGCGAGCTGCGGGGCCGCCTCTTCCAGGTGGAAACGATGGCCGAGGCGGAGGCGATCTTCGAGAGCTACCTGGCGTCGCGGGCGCTCGTGGCCGGCGTGGCGTGACCCCCGACCAGATCGAGCAGCTGCTGGTGGCGGTGGCCGGCGGCGAGCTCGGCCCGGGCGACGCGCTGGATCGGCTGCGACACTTCCCGACCGAGCCTCTTCCTTTCGCGCTGCTCGATCACCACCGGGCGCTGCGGCAGGGCCATCCCGAGGTCGTATTCTGCGCCGGCAAGTCGGTGGAGCAGGTGGTCGCGATCTGCGAGCGCCTGGCGATGGCCTCGGGGAGCTTTCTGGGGACGCGGGTCACGCCCGAGCAAGCGGCGGCCCTGGGCCAGCGATTCAAACGGGTGGAATACAACTCGCTGGCCCGAACGGTGTTTCTGCGTTCCGAGCAGCAAGTCCGCCCCGCGGCGACCGGCACCGTTCTAGTGGTTTGCGCCGGCACGAGCGACCTGCCGGTGGCGGAGGAGGCAGCGGTGACGGCCGACGCCCTGGGCGCCTGCGTAGAGCGGCTCACCGATGTCGGGGTCGCGGGACTGCATCGATTGCTCGACGCGGGAGACCGGCTCCGTGCCGCCGACGTGCTGATCGCGGTCGCGGGTATGGAGGGGGCGTTGCCCAGCGTGGTCGGCGGGCTGGTGGGGGCTCCGGTGATCGCCGTGCCTACCAGTGTGGGGTATGGCGCATCGTTCGGCGGGCTGGCCGCCCTGCTGGCGATGCTCAATTCGTGTGCGGCGGGAATCACCGTCGTCAATATCGACAACGGATTTGGGGCGGCGATGGCCGCGGTGCGGATTCTCGGGAATCGCCCGCGCCACGGCGACCGTTCCAGAGGGTGAATGAACCCGTCACGCCGGATCGCCGGTGGACGGGTGTCAACTGATCCTCCTACGCCGGGGTGAACGTCATGAGCGCACTCGGCTGGCTGGTCGGCGGCATGGTGGTTGGTGCGGGTGGCGCGCTGGTCTGGCGCGCTCGACCGACTTCAAGTGGGACTGGCGGCGGCGTTGATCCCGCGCTGGTGCCCGACCCGGCGTCGCGGTGGCTGGCTGCGGCGCGGCAGGCACTCGGGGTGTGGGTGTCCTCCGGGGTTACGGAAGGCGAAAACCTCCCCCGATGGTCCCGGGTCCTCCCCGGGAATAGACTCTCAATGGAAGCGACATCCGCGGTCGAGACCCGACTCGCCGCGCTACGCACCCAGGCGGCGTCCGGTGCGGAGCGCCTGCAGGCGGGGGTTCTGCTCTACGCGTCGGCAGGCGGGGTCATCGCCGGGATGGTGTTGCCGGAGAGCGCCCCTCCCGAAACGCTGACGGCCGCGGGGGAGGACTTGGTGGCTCTCCTCGACGGTCTGGCCCGGCGGCCGCTCCTCGAGCGGGCCATGAGCGAGGACGAGGGCCGGATC
>DASPUE010000049.1:0-6243 GCA_035623055.1 Gemmatimonadales bacterium | reverse complement strand
CTCGTGATGCCCCGTGCAATGGGGGGCCTCGCCGAAATACCGGTGCAGGTGGTCGGGGTGGAGCGGGGAGTAGAGCGGATCGACGCGGCCCGCCACTACCCCGATCAGGACGAAGTCGATCGGGTCGAGATCGCGTTCGCTCTTCCAGAAACGATTGCGGGCCTCGGGGTCCGGCTCCTGGAATTGCGGCATGGAGGTGCAGCACCGCTCGAGAGCTTCGCGGCGGCCTCGGGCAGACTGCTCTGGAATGGAAGGGCGGAGCTGGGGGTTGAGGGAGATGGAACGGTGGTGCTCCGAAAACCGGGGGGAGCCAGGCCCTTCACGGGACTGTTCGCCTTGGAGAGCGAATCGGATGTCGGAGATACCTATACCTTCTGTCCGGTGCGCGGTGATCGGGTCCGCACTCCCAAACGGGGCGGGCGCGTCCGGGTTCGGATGAGCGGCCCGCTGGTCGCGGGTTTGGACTGGAACTTGGCCATGCGCGCGGGCGCAGGCGTCCGGTCCGGCCCGGGGCGGGTGCGTGCCAGGCTCATGATCGATGCGATCGGTGACAGCCCGGTGCTCCGCTGCCGGATCTATCTCGACAATCAGGCTCGAAACCACCGGCTCCGACTTCGATTTCCGACGGGGCTCACGCGGCTCCCAGTCCTGGCGGGTACCCAGTTCGGCACGGTGGCGCGGTTGCCGACGGCCAGGCCCAAGCGGCGGTATGCAGCCGAGACTTCCGTGCGGAGCGCGCCGGCGCACCGCTTTGTGGCGGTGGCGCGAGGGGAGCGTGGGCTTGCACTGTTCGCGCCAGGCTTCTTCGAATACGAATGGACCCCACGCGGCCACCTGCTGATCACGCTGCTGCGTTCGGTCGGCGAGCTTTCCCGCAGTGATCTCACCACCCGGCCTGGTCACGCCGGGTGGCCCACCCCGACTCCCGAGGCGCAATGCCTCGGCGAAGAAGTGATCGACCTCGGCATTGCCCTGGTGACCGCCCGTGACCTCGCGGAGCCGGAACGGCTCGAGCAGCTGTGGGAGGACGCGTTTGTTCCCCCGCTCGCGACGTGGATCCGCGACTACTGTCCGTCGGCGGCGGCTCCGACGGAGATGCCAGAGCTCGAGCTGGTCGGGGAGGGCCTGGTGCTGTCGGCCTGCAAGCCGGCGGAAGACGGAACCGGCGTCATCTTGCGATGCTACAATGTGCGAGCCGAGCCGGTGGAGGGGCGGTTGCTCAGCTCGAGACCTCTGCTTCGCGCGGAGCAGGTACGCGCCGACGAGCGGGCCATGAGGCCGCTTCGTCTGACTGAGGATCAGCGGGGGGTCGGTTTGACGGTCCCCGCGCGCGGGATGGTGTCGATGCGCTTGTCGTGGATCAATCCTACCGGGAGGGAGTAATGCGGCAGATGCTCTGGTTGGTACTGTTAGGCGCGGTACCGTCTCTGTCAGGGCAACAGAAGGAGGTCCTGCAGGTTCCCGGGGCGGTGGCGGGGTTGCCATTCTCGCCGGCGGTGCGAGTGGGTGACATCATCTATCTCTCGGGACAGATCGGCAATCATATCGGGACGCGTGAACTGGTCGCCGGCGGCGTCGCGGCCGAAACCCGGCAGGCACTCGAAAACATCCGTACCGTCCTCGAGGCGGGCGGCAGCTCGCTCGACCGGGCCTTCAAGTGCACCGTCTTTCTCGCGGACATCGGCGACTACGCCGCCATGAATGAGGTCTACGCCGGGTTCTTCCCCAAAGATCCGCCGGCCCGATCCACCGTCGCCGGGAGCGGCCTGGCTCTCGGAGCCCGTGTGGAGATCGAATGCATGGCACTGGCAGGAAGGTGATCGGGGCGGTCTGACTCGACCGGATCAGGCTGGGCGGGCGGCGCGGATCGTGTCGGGTCGGTTGGTTACGATACCGTTGACTCCATTCGCCCAGAGGCGAACGGCCGTGCGCGCATCGTCCACGGTCCAGACATGCACGGTCGCCTGTCTCGCATGGGCGGCCTGTACGAACCGGCGGGTGGGGATCGGGAGCCCGTGGAAGGAGTCCGGCACCGCGTAGCAGCGACAGCGGTCATCCGGCCGGCTGAGTCTGAAATAGAGCCGAGTGATATCGCGGCGGGACGCGCCGAGGGTGAACGGCTCGAACCGAAAGGCCTGGAGCGCTTGCCACTCGTCGGCCGCCAGGATCACATGGTCGGCCGCGTCACATTCGATGAGCACCCGTTCGACCGCGCCCTGCACTTCGCGCTCCTTGAGCTCGACCATGAGGGGGACCCATGGGAACCTTGCGATCACCTCGCGCAGGGTCGGAATCCTGAGGCCCGTGCCGCGGAAGGGAAAACGTCCCTGATGATCGGTGAACCGATAGCCCGCATCGAGCGTAGCAAGTGCGGCTCGAGTCTGTGCGGTCAGGGGACCGGTACCGTCGGTGGTGCGCTCCAGCGTCGCATCGTGAAAGACCATCGCCTCGCCGTCGGCGGAGCGGCGGACATCCAGCTCGAGCGCCTCCGCGCCCAACTCGAGGGCGAGTCGGAAGCTCTCCAGGGTATTCTCCGGCGCGTAGGCCGCGGCACCGCGATGACCGATGACGGGATGGGCGCTGAGGTCAGCCAGGAGATTCATGGGTCGCGATGGTTGTCGGGAGACGACTAAGATGTGGAGCGCACCATGAATCCGCGAGATCCCTGATGGCCGCGATCGGCTTTACCTGCTTCGACACTGCACTCGGGCGCGTCGCGCTCGCGTGGAGTGCGAGCGGCGTCTATGGTGTTCAGCTCCCGGAAGCGAACGACGAAGCTACCAGGGCACGCGCCGAGCGGCGCTGGCCCGAGGCCGCAGAGGTGGGCCCTCCCGAGACGACCAGCCGCGTGGTCGGAGGCATCATCGTGCTGCTTGCGGGAGCGCCCAGCGACCTCCGCTGGGTTCCTCTCGACATGGACCGGCTGCCGCCGTTCGAGCGCAGCGTGTATCAGGCCGCGCGTGAGATTCCGGCGGGGCATCTCCTCACCTACGGGGAGCTTGCCGACCGGCTGGGCCTCCCCGGCGCCGCACGGGCCGTGGGGCGCGCGCTCGGGAGGAACCCCTTCGCCATCATTGTCCCCTGCCACCGAGTGGTGGCCGCCGGAGGCGCCACCGGCGGATTCTCCGCGTATGGCGGCGCCACCACAAAGAGTCGGCTCCTTGCGATCGAAGGGGCGCGGCCGACCCTGCCGTTCGCCTAGGACGTCGGCCCCGAGGGCGACTCCTTGCAGGTCGAAATCCCCAGCGGGAGGTATCCCGGGCAACGCGCTACGGCGCTGGTGACCAAGAAGACCACGGCGACCACGCCGAGAACGATCGCCAGGGTCCCACTCAGTCGCCCCGTTACAAGCAGGGCGACGATCACGAGGGCGATGACGGTTCGGATCAGGCGATCCGCGGTTCCCATGTTCGGTTTCATCAGTTTCTCCAGAGTCACTGGGCTTAACACGCCGTCCTCGATCAGGGGCTCGGCGTCGGAGGGACACAGCCGAACAGTCGGAAGTGCCCGAGGATGCGTTCGAGCGGGCAGAACCCGGTCAGACTGGACTGTACCAGGTTCACGCCCACGAATGCCGTGAAGAGGAACCAGTACGGGCTCACCCACCAACCAAGTGCAAGTGACGCCAGCACGAAGATCCCCGCCAACCGTCGGATGACCATCTCCTGACACATTGCCGCCTCCCGGAAGCCGTTGTCTGCCTGCTACGTCGCTCAGCCGCGGGCACGCCGCAGATCCCAATAGAGCAGCGGGACCACGACCATCGTCAATAGGGTCGCGACGATCGCCCCGCTGATCATGGCGACGGCGAGGCCCTGGAAGATCGGATCCAGCACCATCACCAGCCCGCCCACGACGACTGCCGTCGCCGTCAGCGCGATCGGTCTGAAGCGGACCGTTCCCGCCTCCACCACGGCAGCGCCGATGGGTACTCCGCGTCGTTCCGCGAGTTGGATGAAGTCGACCAGCAGGATGGAATTGCGAACGATGATGCCCGCCAATGCGATCATCCCGATCATACTGGTCGCCGTGAAGAACGCGCCCGTGATAGCATGCCCCGGGAGAATTCCGATGAGAGTGAGCGGAATCGGCGCCATGATCACCAGGGGCACGGTGAACGATTCGAACCACCACACGACGAGAACATAAATGAGGATCAGGACCGCCCCGAAGGCCAGCCCGAGATCGCGGAAGACCTCGATGGTGATCTGCCATTCCCCGTCCCACTTGAGCGCGGTCTCGTCGAGACGCTCCGGCTGCACGGCGTTGTAGCGTCCGATTGCGGCGCCATCGACGCGGATGGTGTCCAGCGCGCGATTCATCCCCAGAATGGCGTACACCGGGCTCTCGATAGTCCGGGCCACGTCACCCGTCACATAGATCACCGGCCGCAGGTCGCGGCGATAGCGGGCCGGCTCGCGAACACCGGAGTCGACGCTCACGAAGCGGCCAAGGGGTGCGGGGCCAGTGGCGGTCGCGACCGGAAGTGAGAGGAACGCCTCCGCGGAGGAGCGCCGGTCGAGGGGCAATCTCGTGACGATGGCGACCCCTTCCCGGGCCGTTCTGGATGGGGCGAGACCGGTCGTGGCGCCGGCCTGCGCCAGCGCCACAGTCTGCACGATCTGCTCCACCGTCGCGCCTGCCTGTGCGGCGACGGCCTGACTCACCTGGAATCCGAGCCGCCGCTGTGGGGCCTCGACGGTCCAGTCGACGTCCACGACGCCAGGGGTACTCTCGAAGACCCGCTTCACCCTGGTCGCCGCCTCGAGGCGCGCGCTATCGCTGCCAGCGTAGACCTCGGCCACGAGGGTGGCGAGCACCGGGGGGCCGGGCGGGATCTCGGCGATCTTGGCGCTCGCGCCGTAGCGCCCAGCGATCGAATCGATGGCGGGACGGACCGCTGTAGCGATGAGGTGACTCTGGCGGCTCCGTTCGGCCTTGCCGGCCAGGTTGACCTGAACGTCCGCGACGTTGGACCCGCGGCGCAGGAAGTAATGGCGGACCAGACCGTTGAAATTGACCGGCGCCGAAGTGCCGGCATACACCTGGGTAGACCGCACCTCCGGCACGGTGCGCAAGTACGCTGCGACGTCGGTAGCGGCAGCGGCCGTAGTCTCGAGCGGCGTCCCCTCGGGGAGATCGAGGATCACCTGGAACTCGGACTTGTTGTCGAAGGGAAGCATCTTCACCTCAACGACCCGCAGGGCGACCAGACCCATCGACAGCACCAGCAGCGTCAGCACCCCCCCATAGAACAGATGGCGAGCGCGCGGTCGCTCCATGAGGCCCGACATCCACCGCTGGTACCTGCGGGCGAAGCCGGAGGTGATCGCGGGCGGTCGGTCAGGCTGCTGGTCCGTGTTAGGGCGCACGTGACCCTTGAGCAGCCGGTAGCCGAGATACGGAGTCACGGTGAAGGCGACGGCGAGACTGGCCAGCATCGCGACGCTGGCTCCCACCGGGATCGGCCGCATGTACGGGCCCATCAGGCCTCGGACCACCGCCATCGGCAGGATCGCAGCGATGACGGTGAAGGTGGCCAGCACGGTGGGATTGCCCACCTCGTCTACGCCGCTGATGGTCGCGGCCGCGGGATCGGTGTCGCCCAGTCCGAGATGGCGGTAGATGTTCTCGATGACGACGATGGCATCGTCCACAAGGATGCCGATGGAAAAAATCAGGGCAAAGAGTGTGATCCGATTGAGGGTGTAGCCAAGGGCGTAGTAGCTGAAGAGGGTGAGCGAGAGGGTGACGGGCACCGCCACCAGCACCACCACGGCCTCCCGCCATCCCAGGACCAGCCAGACCAGCAGGGTGACCGAGAGCGTGGCGAGGCCGAGATGCAGCATCAGCTCGGTGGCCTTTTCCCGGGCCGTCTCGCCGTAGTCACGGGTCACCGACAGCGTGACGCTTTGCGGTAGCAGCTGGGCGCGCACCTGTTCGACTCGATCGAGCACGCGCTGTGCGACGACCGTCGCGTTGGCGCCGCGGCGCTTGGCCACGCTGATCGTCACCGCGCTGACCGAGCCAGAGTCCCGCGTGGCGGACATCACATAGTCGACCCGTTCCGCGAAATCCTCGCGGATCTCAGCCACATCGCGCAGGTGGATAGGGGCCGCACCGCCACGCGCGACGGCGACGCCGGCGACGTCGGCTACATTCTCGAGCGGCGCGCCGACCCGCAGCCGATACGCCGACCCGCTCGTAGCCATCTCCCCGGGGTCCGCGCGACCGTTCGCGCTC
>DASPUE010000048.1:0-4549 GCA_035623055.1 Gemmatimonadales bacterium | reverse complement strand
GATCCCGTAGCTGCGGTCGGTGCCCCCCGCTTCGAGGCGGTGCAGGAAGACCACCTGATCCCCCGCCTCGCGGACCGCCACGTTGAGATTGCGGGCGTGGGCCAGCTGCTCCGGGAGTTGCATCAATTCGTGGTAGTGGGTCGCGAACATGGTGCGGCACCCGACCACGTCGTGCAGGTGTTCGGTGACCGCCCAGGCGATCGCCACGCCATCGTAGGTCGAGGTGCCCCGCCCAATCTCGTCGAGCAGCACCAGGCTTCGGCTGGTGGCATTGTGGAGGATGGCGCTGGTCTCGCTCATCTCCACCATGAACGTGGATTGTCCGCGGGCGAGGTTGTCGCTCGCGCCTACGCGGGTGAAAAGGCGGTCCACGACACCGATCTCCGCCGCCTCGGCCGGCACGAAGCTCCCCATCTGGGCCAGGATGACCGAGAGACCGATCTGGCGGAGGATAGTGCTTTTGCCGGCCATGTTCGGGCCGGTCACGAGCAGTACCCGCTCCGCCGGGTCGAACCGGACATCGTTCGGGATGAAGGCCTCGCGCGCCATGAGGCGCTCGATCACCGGGTGCCGGCACTGGCGCAGGGTGAGCGAGAGTCCGTCGTGGACGGCGGGTCGCACGTAACGATGCAGGACGGCGGTTTCCGCGAGCGAAGCCCAGATATCGATCCGGGCCAACGCCGACGCGGTCCGCTGCACCCGGGCCGTGGCGCCGGCGATCCGGTCCCGAAGCTGGCCGAACAGTTGGGCCTCGCGCTGGCCGATCCGCTCCTCGGCGCCCAGGACCCTGGCTTCATAGTCCTTGAGCTCGGGAGTGACATAGCGCTCCGCCCCGGTCAGGGTCTGCCGCCGCTCGTAGTCGGGCGGGACCTTGTCGGCGTGGGCGTTGGTGATCTCGAGGTAGTACCCGAAGACCCGGTTGTACCCGACCTTGAGGGACCCGATGCCGGTGCGCTCCCGCTCCCGCTGCTGCAGCGTGGCAATGTACTGTTTGCCGCCATCGCGGAGATCTCGCAACTCATCCAGTTCCGGATCGAACCCGAGGCGGATCACATCGCCATCGGCAAGTACTGCGGGCGGCCGCTCGGTGAGGGCCGCCAGCAGCTCGGTGGCCAGATCGGCAAGCAGGTCGAAGTCCTCGATCACCAATCCAAGGGCGGGGCTCGCGTCCCGTCCGGTGAGTCCGGTCAGAGCTTCCAGCACGTCAGGCAGGCGCTGAAACGAATCGCGCAGCGCGCCCAGCTCCCGGGGGGTGGCCCGTCCCGCCGCGGCCCGCCCCGCGAGGCGTTCCAGGTCGCGGACACCATCAAGGGCCTCACGGATTCGGGCGCGGCCGCGCCCGTCGGCGACCAACACCTGCAGGGCATCGAGTCGCTCCTGAATCGCCGCAGGCTCGGACAACGGGGAGAGGAGCCAATGCCTGAGCAGGCGGGCCCCCATTGGCGTCATGGTCGAATCAAGCACCTCGAGCAGGGTGGTCCCCCGGGCCCCCGGACTGAGGGGCTCGACCAGCTCGAGGTTGCGGCGGGTCATCTCATCGATCCACAGGTGCCGGCTAGAACGCCTGACCACGGGTCGCCGGAGGTGGGGGATTCCCGACGGCTGCAGCTCCGCGACGTAGCGGAGCAGCGCGCCCGCCGCGCTCACCGCCGGTTGATCCTCAGGCCCCAAGCCGAGCCCGTCGAGGCTGGCGAGGGCAAAACGACGGGCCAGCTCGGTGCGCGCCAATTCGGGATCGAACTCCCACTTCTCCCGCGGGGTCCGCAGGACGCCGCCCTCGAGTCGAAGCTCCGTGCCTTCCGGCAGGACGACTTCGGCGGGCGCGAGCCTGCCGATGGCCTCGGGAAGTTCAGGGGCGCCGACGGTCTCGAGGAGAAACTCCCCAGTGGAGAGGTCGATGGCCGCGATCCCTCCGCCATCGGAGGCGGCCACCAGGAAGTTGTTCCGCACCCCCGGGAGGAAGTTCTCGTCCAGCACCGCGCCAGGTGTCACTGTCTCGATGACCTCGCGCCGGACGATTCCCTTGGCCAGCTTGGGATCCTCCACCTGCTCGCAGATGGCGACCCGGTGCCCGGCCGCGATGAGCTGGCGCAGGTAGTCTGCGGCCGCCTTCACCGGCACACCCGCGAGGGGAACGCCGTCCCCTCGGGAGGTGAGGGTGATGTTCAGAATGCGCGCCGCGAGCTGCGCGTCATCGAAGAACATTTCGTAGAAGTCGCCCATCCGGAAGAAAAGAATCGCATCCCGATGGCGGGACTTGATCTCCCGGTACTGCTGCATGAGGGGAGTGCCCGACGGGTCAGCTGCTCGCCCGGTCACGGTTCCTTCACCACGAAGGGCGAGTGGGGGAATTTCTTCCTGATCTGCTCAGCGGCGGCGAGGGCCTTGGGGCGATCGGGGTAGGGTCCCACGCGAACCTTGAAGAGCGGGGCCTCTTTGACCACGTAGGATTGGTAGCCAGCCGCTTTGAGCTCGCCGGCCAACTTGTCGGCAGCGGCCTGGGTGTTGACCGCGCCGACCTGCACGCCGAACCCGGTCCGCGCTGGTGGCGGGGCCGGAGCCGGAGCGGGCGGGGTGGCCGCCGCAGGCGGGGCCGTGGGCTTGGCGGAGGTGTCGGTCGGTGCTGCGGCGGTCGCGGGCAGGGCGGTACAGCGGCCATTCAGGTAATCCAGGCGATTCTTGAGCTCGACGTCACTCCCCACGCTCTTGAGCCCCAGGGTGAGCCAGGCACACGCATCCTGGGGGCGCTTGAGGTCGAAGAGTGAGCGGGCGGCCCACTCCGATGCGGCGGGTAGAAGCGGTGAATCGGGGTAGTCGGTGCGAATCCGGTCGAGCTGCCGGACGACGCCGTCGAAGTTGCCCCCGGCGTAATCGAGCAGCGCGAGGCGAAAGAGTGCGTCGTCCGCCCAGGACGAATTGGCATATTCGACCGCGACTCGGGAGTAGTTTCGCCGCATCTCCTCGACGCTCCGCGATACCAGTCCCATCGTGTACAGAATCTGGGGATAGAGGGTGTCGGTGGGCTGCGTGTTCTGAAGCAGACTGTTGACCAGCACGCGGGCCGAGTCACTGCCCCCTTCCTGAGCGATGCGAAGCGCATCTACCAGGCGCGGGTCCGTCTGGGCCTGGAGGGGGGCGGCGGCTGCCAGGGCGGTGATGAGCAGGACCAGGCTCGGGCGACGGATCGCTGGAAGGTGCGGCATCATGCTCATACTCCGGCGCCTCGCTGCGCCGCGTCCCGGGTTGGTCTCGGTCCCCGCGCCCCACCGAGGCGGAGTGCCAGGTCGGTGAGGACTCCGGATTCATCCGTCACTCGGGTTCCCTTGAGCGCGCGGTCCGCGTCCAGTGTTGCCCGAAGGGCGTTCCGTACTCTGGCGGCCGGCCAGGTTTCCGCCCATCGGCTCCAATTTCGGGTCGCGACCTTCCAGTCGCCCAATCCGAAGGGCCGGACCTGGCGGAGGCGATCGAACAGCACCCGTTCCAGCGCCGGCCCGCGGCTTCCCTTGTCGAAATGGGCCCGGGCCAGCCTGAGCCCCACCAGGGCGGTGCCGAGTGCGGCAACCATTTTTACTCCCGACATGCCTGCCTGGCCGAGCACCTGCTGGCCGAGGCTGACCGCTCGCCCGGTCTCATCACCGAGCAGCGCTCCAACCCAGTCCTCCAAGGTCTCGCCGTGGCGCACCCCGACCAGTTCGCCCACGACCTCACGGCTGATCGGTCCCTGGTCGGCGAGGCTTCCAAATTTCTCGAGCTCTGAGCGCATCGTCGCCAGGTCGTAATCCGCGGTGACGGCCAGATGCTCCGCTGCTCCCTCTCCAAAGGTGATGCCGAGTTGTCTGGCGTGGTGACCGAGCCAGCGAATGACCCGGTCCGGCGGGAGGGGCTCGAAGTCTACAGCATAGGCCCGGGCCAGGATCGCCTCGTCAGGCTCCCACTCCTTGCGCCGCTCTTCGTTCGGCGCGGACTCCATCAACACCAGTACCGTTTCTGACGAGGGGTTCAGGAGATACTTCTGGAGCACCTCCCGCTGGGCCGCCTTTTTTTTCCAGGCTTCGAGATCCCGGATCACCACGACGCGCCGGTTCGCCATCATGGGAAGGGTGTTCACCAACGCATGCAGCTCCTCGGGGTCGAGGCCGTGAGCACTGCGCTGGTCGAAGTTGAAATCGCGCTCGTGAGGCTCAAGCGCCCGGCCCACGATGGTTCTCGTGGCCTCTTCCTTGAGGATCTCCTCGGGACCGAAGAGGTAGTAGACGGGCGCCAGCTCGCCTCGACCCAGTGTGCGCAGCAGGTCGTCGTGGGAGTGGCGGGGCATGGGGGAAAACTAAGCCCGTCCGCCGCCAGCCGTCACCCATCCGGCCCGGCGCCGACGATCCACTGGAAGGGGGTGGACTCGCCGGTCCGCTCGAGCGGGGTGACTAACGGCTGGAAGCGGGCGGGCGGGTGGGCTTGGCAGGCGCCTGCATCCGCTCGAAGATCACGAACGGAATCCCAGGCACCAGGTGCGGCTGGGCGATCACCATCGGCTGCATCTCGGCCGCGACCGGAG
>DASPUE010000047.1:0-4783 GCA_035623055.1 Gemmatimonadales bacterium | reverse complement strand
CGCTCCGGGACACCATGCGCGCCGACGTGAAACGGGGCACACCGATGCGTCGTGCGCTCGACGCGCTGCCGCCTCCGGATGCAGGGCGCCCAGTGTCGCTGCATTCTCGCCAGCGGCGCAACGCCCTGCGCGTCTATCTGGAGATGGAGAAGGAAGCGATGGGCTTGGACAGCAACGAGTGAGACAAATCATGGGCAATCGGTCTCGACTTGGCCGGTGGGTGGTATTTCTGGGAGTGAGCCTGTCCGGGCCGCTTCCGCTCCAGGGACAGGCGCCACGGCTGCTTTCGACCGACAGCCTCGCCGCCTGGCTGGCCGACAGCGGTCCGGGGCGTAGCAATGCGCCCACGATTCTCGATGTGCGGCAATCCTGGGTCAGCTATCTCCAGAACCACCTGCCCGGCGCGGCGTGGCTGAATATCGAGACGCTGCGGGCGCAGGATCGGGAGCTGCCGTTCCAGCTCCTCTCCGGGTCGGAGTACGCCGAGCTGTTCCACCGGCTCGGCACGAGCCCCAACAATGCCGTGGTCGTCTACAGCGCCGGCGACCAGTTCGACATCGACGCCAGCTTCGCTGCCTGGCTCCTCGCGAGCGCGGGCGCGAAACGGGTCTATCTCCTGAACGGCGGCTTCGCCAAATGGGAGCTTGAGGGTCGACCCGTGACCCAACGATATCCGCGGCGCCCGCCACCGGACGCCCGGTTCAAGCCGAGCAGTTTCCTCCCGGCGGTTGCGACCCTGGACGAGGTAAGGGGCGCGGTGGCTGGATCGGGGCCTCTCCTGGTGGATGCACGACCGGCGGACCAATGGAGCGGGGCGGCCGGGGCACAGGCTCGGCGTGGCCACATCCCGGGCGCGGTGAACCATCCCTGGAAGGACGACCTCGAGAAGCCGGATCTGGCGCTGGTCTGGAAAGCTCCCGATGCCTTGCGAGCGGCCTACGAGGCTCAGAGCATTACGCCGGATCGCGATATCATCCTCTACTGCAATAGCAGTACTGAGGCGAGTCACGTCTTCTTCGCGCTCAAGTACCTCCTCGGCTATCCAAGGGTGAGGATCTTCACCGGTGCCTGGACTCAGTGGTCCGAGCGTGAGGACCTTCCCGTCGAGAAGTAACCAGCGGGCCGACGGGACGGCGTCTCAGTGGGTGCGCAGGTCGGCGGGACGATAGACCACTCCGCCGAGCATGACCCACTCCACCTGGCTCAGATTGGTGATGTTGGCGAGCGGGTCGGCACCGAAGAGCACCAGGTCGGCTAGCTTGCCAGGCACGACGGTCCCGAGGTCTCGCGCTGGGGGGCCGATTGCAATGGCGGCATCGCGGGTGGCCGCCAGCAACGCGCGGCCCGGGGAAAGTCCGATCGAATCCACGAACAGTCGCAGTTCATCGGCGAGTTGAGCTCGCTCGTCCGCCGGGCCGTAGGCGACGTGGTCCGTGCCCGCGGTGAGGCGGACGCCGCGCGCCGCCGCCTGTCGGGTCACCTCGAAGCCGAAGCCGCTCGCCGCCAGGGCATAGCGACTTGGCAGGGTTTCGAGGCGTCGGGTATTGGTGCGGGCCCGGGCTGCGCCGAGTTGGGCAGCGGCCAAGGTGGGCTCGAGGAAGGTGCCGCGGGCGGCGAGGGTATCCAGGGCGGCGAGCACTTGCGGACGGCGGGCGGTTGCGGCGGACGCCGAGTCGGCGGTGATCTCGAGCAGTCCCGTGCTGGTTCGGAGCGACTCGCGTATCCGGCCGTCCAGCAGCTCTCCAGTGAGCCCCGCTGCGTGAACGACACCGTCCTGTCCCGCCTGGCTCTGCTGTAACACGCTGGCAGGTTGCACCCAGGCATGTCCCCAAACGGGCATCCCCTCGGCATGTGCTGCGCCAACCAACGCGGCCACCTGGAAGGAGTCCAGATCCTGGTAGAGTTTGAGTCCGATAGCTCCCCCGGCTCGCGCCTGGCTCACCACGGACGTCGGGTCGCTGGAATGGGTGAAGAGTATCGGGAACCAGCCCAGCTGCCTCATGCCGACGGCCGCCGGCGCGTGATTGCGGACGTTGCCATCGGGACTCCGCTCCACCTCCGGCATAAAGAAGTGTGGCCCGACGACCAGCTGCATGGCGAATACCCGGGGTGCCGGACTGGCCGAGTCCACGGCCTCGAGGAGTCGGGGTGGGTTGTTCCCCATGTCCCGCACGGTGGTGATCCCGCGGGCAAGAAGGTCATGCAGATCGCTCTTGATCGAGGTGTCGGTGACCCCGGATTCGCGGAAGAGCAGATGCACGTGGGTGTCGATGAGTCCCGGAAACAGGAAGCGACCCCGCGCATCGAGGATCGTCGCCCCGGGGGGCGCCGGGCAGGCGGACTTGGAGCCGACGCAGGCAATCCGGCCTCCGGTCACCAGCACGGTCGCATTGTCAAGCACTCCGCCGCCGGTGCCGTCCCAAAGCGTGGCGCCGACGACGGCGATCGTGCCCGGCGCCTGCTGCTGGGCCGCGAGGGTGGTGGTGCAGGAGAGCAGCAGAGCCACCATGCGGGGAGGGCGCATGCGGTCTGTCCAAGGTTGGGGTGGACTAGCGGTACTCCTCTACAGTATCGCAGTGTACCCGAATCGTCACCCTCCAAGCCTTGACCCTGACTCTGCGCCCGTCCAAGATCTTGAACCAGCCCCGCTACCCCTCCACAAGGCGGACGACGTGATCGACCTGAACATCAACGGCAAGAGCAGCTCCGTGGACGTCACGCCGGAGACCCCGTTGCTCTGGGTCCTGCGCGACACGCTCGGGCTGACGGGAACCAAGTATGGCTGCGGGATGGCTCTCTGTGGGGCCTGCACTGTCCATCTCGACGGCGAAGCGGTGCGGTCCTGTAGCGTGCCCGTCTCCGCGGCGAGCGGAAAGAAGATCACCACCATCGAGGGGCTGTCCGCCGACGGCAGTCACCCGGTCCAGAAGGCCTGGGTGGAAGTCCAGGTGCCGCAATGCGGCTACTGCCAGTCCGGCCAGATCATGCAAGCGGCGGCGCTCTTGGCGCGCACCCCGTCGCCCAGTGATGCCGATATCGATGCCGCCATGAGCGGCAATGTGTGTCGTTGCGGGACCTACCATCGCATTCGAGCGGCGATCCACATGGCCGCCGGACGGGAGGGCTGAGCCATGACGACGACTCAGGTATCCCGCCGGGAGTTCCTGCAGGCAAGCGCTGCCGCCGGCGTGGGATTGACCATCGCGGTGTCCATCCCAGGCTGTGGCCCGCGCGGCGGCGAGGAGGCCCCAGCCGCCGCCGAACCGGTCTTCGTGCCCAATGCATTCGTTCGGATCGGGGACGATGGCACCGTCACGGTGGTCGCCAAGCACCTGGAGATGGGACAGGGGAGTCACACTGGGCTCGCGACGATCGTCGCGGAGGAGCTGGACGCGGACTGGAAGCAGGTGCGCGTCGAAGGCGCGCCAGCCGATACGGCGAAGTACGCCAATCTGCAATTTGGCGCGATGGGGACCGGGGGCAGCTCAGCGATGGCCAACTCCTATGACCAACTCCGCAAGGCCGGCGCGACGGCCCGGGCGATGCTGGTCGCGGCCGCGGCCAAGCAATGGGGCGCGGATCCCGCCGGGTTGACGACCGAGGCCGGCGTCGTCACCAATCCGGCGACTGGAAAGCGGCTGAGCTATGGGGCGCTGGCCAAGGCGGCTGCCGCGCTGCCGGTGCCGGACAAGGTTCCGCTCAAAGACCCCAAGGACTTCAGGCTCATCGGCAAGGTCGCGCCGCGAGTTGACGCCAGGGCCAAGGCGATGGGGAAGGCGCAGTTCACGCAGGATTTCAGGCTGCCGGGGATGCTCACGGCGGTGATCGCTCACCCTCCGCGGTTCGGGGCGGTGGTCAAGAGCTTCGATGCCACCGCGGCGAAGGCCGTGCCCGGAGTCCGCGAAGTGGTGCAGGTGCCCACCGGCGTCGCCGTGCTCGCCGATGGATTCTGGCCGGCACGACAGGGTCGCGAGAAGCTCACCATCGAGTGGGACGAGTCCAAGGCCTTCACCGGGAGTACCCCGGAGCTGTTCGCCCACTACCGGGCGCAGGCGGCGACGCCGGGGACCGTGGTGCGGAAGGACGGTGACCCGCTGGCGGAGCTCCGCAAGGGGAAGCTGGTCCAGGCGCTGTACCAGTTCCCGTTCCTGGCCCATTCCTCGATGGAGCCGCTCAATTGCGTGGTGCGGCTCGGCGCGGATCGCTGTGAGATCTGGAACGGCGAGCAACTCCAGACCGCCGACCAGATGGCAGTCGCGGCGATGCTCGGCCTCAAGCCGGAGCAGGTGAGTCTCACGATGCTTTTCGCCGGTGGGAGCTTCGGGCGGCGAGCCAATCCCAAGGCCGACTACGTGGTCGAAGCGGTGAGCATCGCCAAAGCGATCAACGGTCGGGTTCCCATTAAGCTGGTGTGGACGCGCGAAGACGACACCCAAGCCGGCTGGTACCGGCCGATGTATGTGCATGCCATTCGGGGCGCGGTGGACAAGAGTGGAGCGCTGCTGGCCTGGCATCATCGGGTGGTCGGCCAGTCGATCATGAAGGGGAGCCCGTTCGAAGGCTTCATCAAGGGAGGCGTGGACCCGACCACGATCGAAGGTGTGGCGGACGCCCCGTATACGATCCCCAACATGCAGGTGGAGCTGCACACCACGGAGATCGGAGTTCCGGTGCAGTGGTGGCGCTCGGTGGGGCACACCCACACGGCGTTCGCGTTCGAGGTGTTCCTCGACGAGCTGGCCGCCGCTGCCGGGAAGGACCCGGTCGAATTCCGTCGCGGGCT
>DASPUE010000046.1:0-4901 GCA_035623055.1 Gemmatimonadales bacterium | reverse complement strand
CGGGTAGGAGTGGATCGTGGGTCGCCCGATGGCGAACATCTCGATCGTGTCCCGCACCCCGCGCACGCTGCGGTAGTAGTCGAGCGATGGCCCTTGAATGGTGGAGCCGTCTTTCAGGTTCTTCGTGGCCACGCTTCCCCGTGCCTCCCAGCGATCGCCGTTCCGGTAATAGGTTCCCCGCTCGGCCGTCTGGGTGGTGATCGAATCGTCGTAGCGGACGTGGCCCACGAAGTCGGCGACGGTGTTCCGCCCCCTGCCGTAGACCGCGACGCTGTCGCTCGAGATCCGGGCGCTGGAATCGGAGCAGATCAGCCGCACGAACCCGGAAGCGTAGTAGTTGGTATCAAACCCGACCACCACGCTTCGCCCGAGGCCACCGACCGAATCCAGCCGGAAGCGGCAGCCCTCACGCGAGGCGGCCGCAGTCGGCTGCTGCGCCGCCAGCGTCACTGCTCCGAGCAGGAGCAGGGGCAGAACTCCGCCGAGCGTCCTCATTGTCCGGGAAGGAGACCGCCGGCACCCCCCGAGGGGCCGGGCCGCTGGCCCCCACGCGGCTGACGCGTCACCACATTCCGGAAGTCCGGGTCGCTGGTAAACCCGTTGCCTTCAAGGTGGGTGTCGGCGCGATCGTAGATGAACGGTTTATCGGACGAGATCTTCTTGGTCTGCGAGTCATACTTGAGCTCCGAGCTGCGCAGCTTGCGACCGTCGGGAGTCGTCGCGACCACGTTCCCCCACGCATTCATCGAGCCGTCCCGCATGTTGTAGAGGCCGGAGTCGGAGGTCACGGTCGACGTCTCGTTGCCGTTGAGGTCGTAAAACGTCACGGTCACCTGCTTGAGCCGCGACAGCTGAGTCGGCTCGTAGACATAGGCGGTATCGGCGAGCACCTTGGTCCGGCGAACACCGTCATTGGTAATCAAGTGTTCCATTTTCTCGAGCACTTGGTCCGCCGTGTCGGCCGCGAGGACCGTGATCGAGGGCCGGATCGCGTCGTCCTTGCAGGCCAGCGCGGCACCCAGCAGCGCGATTGCGGCGGCGATCCGGAAGGCGGAAGCATCCGTCATTTTTCCCCCCGGTCCTCGAGATACACCCGCACCGCTTCATCCCATCGCCCCTGAGCCCGAAACAGCACCTCGATCGCTTCCCGGACCGCGCCACTGCCCCCCGGGGCCTGGGTGGTGTAGGCGGCGAGGCGCTTGACCTCATCCACCGCGTTGGCGACCGCCAGCGGCAATCCGACCCGGCGAAGCACAGGTACGTCGGCCAGATCGTCACCCAGAAACGCCACCTCGTCCCAGCCGACCCCGAGGCGGAGCAGCATCTCAGTCATGGCCGGCACCTTGCGCGCTCCGCGATCCTGAATCACTTCCGTGATCTGCAACTCCGAGGCGCGGAGGGTGGTCGCGTCCGAGTAGCGGCCGCTTACCCACGCCACCTGGAGTCCCATCCGGCGGGCCAATCCCATGGCCAGCCCATCCTGAATGTCGAACTGCTTGAACTCGACCCGCTGGCCGTCCACCAAGCCGAGATAGATGGCGTTGTTGGTCACGACGCCGTCCACATCCAGGCCGAGCAGCTTGATGCGTCCCGCGACCGCGGCGTCGATCACTGGCGGCTCGACGGTTCGACCGCACGGCGGCTCGCCTGCCACACCTCAAGCGCGCGGTGCAGCAGATCTTCGAGCGTATCCAGCGGCCACTGGGTGGCGGCGTCGCTCAGCGCGCGACTGGGATCGGGATGGGTCTCCAGGTAGAAACCATCCGCGCCGGCTGCCGCGGCGGCCAGCAGGAGCCCCGGCACATGCTCCCGGGTTCCTCCGCTCGCACCTTCCCCGCCCTGCCCGGGCCGTTGCACCGCATGGGTCGCGTCGAACAGCACCGCGGCACCGGTCGCCCGCTTGACTCGCACAAAACTCCGCATGTCCACGACCAGATCCCCATAACCGAACGCGGTCCCCCGTTCGGTGACGGCCAGATCGGTGGTGCCGCCGAGGCGCACTTTCTCCACCGCTCCGGCCATCTCCTCGGGAGCCATCCACTGGCCCTTCTTGAGGTTCACCGGGAGACCGGTCTCGCCCGCCGCGGCCAGGAGGTCTGTCTGCCGGCAGAGGAAGGCGGGCACTTGAAGGGCGTCGACCACCTCGGCCGTCGCCCGCGCCTGCGCGGCTTCGTGAATATCGGTGAGCACCGGGAGCCCCGACTCCCGTCTGGCGGTTTCGAGCGCCCGAAGACCCGCCTCGAGTCCTGGTCCACGCGGCGCGCCTGCTCGTGCTCGATTGGCCTTGTCAAAGCTCGCCTTGAAACAGAGCGGGACGCCGAGGCGCCCACGGATTTCCGCCAACCGCTCCGCGATGCGCAGCAGCTCGTTCCGGTCCTCGATGACACATGGTCCCGCCACGACCAGTGGCGCCGTCCCAAACGACCAGGTCACGTTAACGGGCGCTCGTCGCGAGCGCTCCGGCTGGGGGCTTGGGCAGGCCCTGCCGCCGAGAAAGCGCAGCCGCCACGAAGGCGGCGAACAGCGGATGAGGTCGAGTCGGACGGGACTTGAGTTCGGGGTGGAACTGGCAGCCGAGAAACCAGGGATGGTCCGGTAGTTCGATGATCTCGACCAGGCTGCCGTCCGGCGACTGCCCCGACAGCCGCAGGCCATGCTCGGCGAGGACGTCGCGGTAGGCGTTATTGACCTCCCAGCGGTGCCGGTGGCGCTCACTGATCTGCAGAGTGCCGTAGGCCTGTGCCGCCCGCGAGTCCTTGCGGAGCCGCGCAGCGTAGGCGCCGAGGCGCATCGTCCCACCCATCTCGGTCACCTCGCGCTGGTTGGCCATCAACGCGATGACCGGAGTTTCGCATTCCGGTTCAAATTCGGTGCTGGTCGTCTCGGACATCCCGCAGACATTGCGGGCGAACTCGATCACCGCCACTTGCAACCCGAGGCAGATGCCGAGGAACGGCAACTGGCGCTCGCGCGCCCAGCGAATCGCCTCGATCATCCCTTCGATGCCGCGAATCCCGAAGCCGCCAGGCACCAACAGTCCGTCGAACTCGTCCAGCAACCTGCCCGCCGCTTCCTGGCTGGTGAACTGGTCACTGCTGAGCCACCGGATCTCAACGCCCGCATCATTGGCGATGCCACCGTGAATCAGCGCTTCCTGGACTGACTTGTAGGCGTCGTGGAGGTCGGTGTACTTCCCCACCACCGCGATCCGGACCTTGTGCCGGGGATGCAGGATCCGCTCGACCATCGCCCGCCACTGAGTGAGGTCCGGCTCCTTGGTCTCGAGGCGGAGCCGCTCACAGACCACCCGGTCGAATCCCTGGTCGCGAAAGCGTAGTGGGATCTCGTAGATCGACGCGACATCGGGACTCTCGATAACGCATTCGAAGTCGACGTTGCAAAAGCCCGCGATCTTCCGCTTGATCTCGGCGGAGATGGCCTGCTCGCTACGGCAGATCAGTACGTCCGGTTGGATCCCGATCTGCATCAGGTCCCGCACCGAGTGCTGGGTTGGCTTGGTCTTGAGCTCGCCGGCCGCCGCGATGAAAGGCACCAGGGTCAGATGCACGAACAGCGCGTTATCGCGGCCGATCTCCTGCCGGAACTGGCGGATGGCCTCCAGGAACGGCAGCGACTCGATGTCACCCACGGTCCCGCCGATCTCGGTGATCACGACATCGTGCCCGGGTGCCGTGCGTCGAATCGCGTTCTTGATTTCGTCGGTAATGTGGGGAATGACCTGAACGGTACTGCCGAGATACTCGCCGCGACGTTCCTTGCCGATCACGGTCTGGTAGATGCGGCCGGTGGTGACGTTGTTCTGCTGGGAGAGGGAGCGATCGATATAGCGTTCGTAGTGACCGAGATCCAGATCGGTTTCGGCGCCGTCGTCGGTGACGTAGACCTCACCGTGCTGAAACGGCGACATGGTACCCGGGTCGACATTGATGTAGGGATCAAACTTCTGCATCGTGACGCTGAGGCCGCGTTCGACCAGGAGGCGTCCGAGGGAGGCGGCGGCGATGCCTTTGCCGAGGGAGGAAACCACTCCGCCCGTGACGAAGATGTACTTGGTGGCGTTGGCGCCGTTGGTCATCGGTGCTCCTCCTGTTCGAGCCAGTGCGCCTCTGCGCGACGCAGGTCCTCGGGGGTATCCACGCCGGGTTCCGCGGGCTCTCCCAGCTGCGCAACGCCCACCCGCATCCCGTGATAGAGCGCCCGGAGCTGTTCCAGGCGTTCTGCTTCCTCCGCCGGCACCGGAGCCAGGCGGGTCCACCGCTCGAGTGCATCCCGCCGGTAGGCGTAGACGCCGAGATGCTGCCAATACAGCCCCTGACCGGACACATTCCGGTCCCGCCGATAGGGGATCGCCGCGCGTGAGAAGTACAGGGCCCTGCCCCGTGCATCCGCGATCACCTTGACGCGGTCGGGATCCCCAGCCTGATCGGGAGCGAGGGGAGCGGCTGCCGTGCCCACTTCGTCCCCCTGCTCCACCCGCCGGAGCGCGCCGGCGAGCGCGGGTCCCGGCAGGAACGGCTCATCCCCCTGGATATTGGCCACGACGTCACAGCCGGCGAATTCCGGCAGGGCCGCTACCTCGGCAACCCGCTCCGTCCCGCTGGCATGTGTCGCCTTGGTGAGCAGGGCCCGAGCCCCCGCGAGCTCGACCACGCGGCAAACCATCGTGGAGTCGGTCGCGACCACCAGGCTGTCGACCAACCCAAGCTCCCGAACGCGCTCAATCACCCGGGTCACCAACGGTTCACCGGCCAAGAGCTGGAGAGGCTTATTGGGGATTCGAGTCGAGCCGAGCCTGGCCGGAATGACGCCGAGGACGCGCATTTCCGAACGTAATAAAGGCGGGCACTCCTGTCAAAAGTCGTGCCGAAAGTTTTCAGTGC
>DASPUE010000045.1:0-11973 GCA_035623055.1 Gemmatimonadales bacterium | reverse complement strand
ACGGGGTCCGAGTGTACGCGGGGGCGATTCCGCTTGCGGTGCTGGCGGGGTGGAACGTGCCCCTGGCGATCGTCCTTATGAGTCTGGTAACCCTGGTCTACACCTGGCACGGGGGACTCAAGGCGGTGGTATGGGTCGATGTGGTGCAGTGGGTCGTGTACGTCGCGGGGGGGGTGGCGGCCTTGTGGATCGCGACCGATCTGGCCGGCGGACTCGGGCCGACCCTCGCGATGGCGGGAACGGCCGGCAAGCTCAAGGTGCTCGATCCGACGCTGAGCTTCACGCGGACCTACACGCTGCTCGGTGGGCTGGTCGGTGGCGCCATGCTCTCGGCTGCGTCCCACGGCACCGATCAGCTGATCGTCCAGCGGCTGCTGGCCAGTCGGAACCTTGCCAGTGCCCGGTGGTCGCTGATCGGCTCCGGCGTGGTGGTGCTGGTGCAGTTCGCCCTGTTCCTTCTGATCGGCACCGCCATCTGGGCCGCCCGACAGGCGCCGGCCGATCTTCCCGCCGACAGGATCTTCCCGCGATTCGTGGTCGACCACTTCCCCCATGGCCTGTCGGGCCTTATCGTCGCGGCGGTCCTCGCCGCCTCGATGGCAACTCACAGCTCCGCCATCAGCGCACTCGCATCGTCGGTGACGCACGATCTTTACGCCAGCTGGACCGGACGCAGTGATCCAACCCATCTCTTCAGGGTGGGGCGCGCCTGTTCCCTCGCCTGGGGAATCCTGATTACCCTGGTGGCGCTGGGCTTCAACGCGGTGGCGGGGGGAGGCCAGACACCGGTCGTGGTGTTCGCCCTGTCGATCGCATCTATCACCTATGGGGCACTGCTCGGGGCCTATCTGCTGGCGGGTGGCCCCTCGCGGGTGCGCGGCCCCAGTGTCATCGCAGGTGTTGCGGTGGCCGTGGTTGTCATGCTGGGCGTCTTCCTCACCAAGCAACGGCTGGCCTGGCCCTGGTATGTGCCGGTCGGCAGCGCCATCACGGTTGCGGTCGGATTGACTGGAGGAGCCCTCAGCCGCCCGAAGGAGCGTGGTGCATGAGTCGGATCGTCCTCGGCGCGGATGCCGGAGGCAGCAAGACAGTGGTCATCGTGGCAGAGGGCGACCGGGTCCTTGCACGCGCCACCGGCTCGGGGGCCAAGATGCGAAGCGGGCGGGGAATCGCCTGCGCTAACGTGATTGCGGAGGTGGCGCGCCGCGCCATGGCCGAGGTAGGGCGGTTCCGCGCCGACGCGCTGGTCGCGGGCGTCGCTGGGGCGGGCCGGGAAGAGGAGCGGGAGGAGCTGCGTCAGGCGCTCCGCACCGAGGATTTTGCGGATCGTCTCCTGGTGACCGCGGACATTGACCTCGCCCTCGCGGCGGCGGTCGGGGATCGCCCCGGCATCGTGGTGACCGCCGGCACGGGCAGCGTCGCCGTGGCCCGCGATCCCGCGGGCCGGGTGCATCGGTCCGGTGGTCTGGGCTGGCAGATGGGGGACGAAGGAAGCGGCTACGCGATCGGTCGCGCGGCGCTGGGCGCCGTCGGGCGGGCGGCGGACGGGAGGAGCCCGCGCACCGAACTCACTCCGCTGCTTCTCAAGGCGACCCACTCCGAGTCGCTCGAGCAACTGGTTCGCTGGGCGGCCGCCGCTGGTGTTCCGGAAGTGGCAGCGCTCGCCCCCGCCGTTGCGGAAGCCGCCCAGGGCGGCGACACCATCGCCGCGGGCATCATGGACTATGCAGCACGGGAGCTGGCAGCGCTGGTATTCCGGCTGCTACCACATTTCGGGGTCGATGAACGGGCGCCGGTGGACACGGCGACCAACGGCGGGCTGCTATTCCATGAAAGCCCCCTGAGCCGCATCCTGCGGGCGAAGTTGGCCGAGGAGCCACGCCTACGTGTCCGGGAAACCCCGCTCGATCCCGCCACCGGCGCGATCCACCTGGCCGCCAAGCATCGCCTGAATACCTAAGCCGCGCCCGCCCTGGTCCCTCCTGTCGCTGCCGCCGCATTCCGCAGCCGGCTGTGCTTCGCTCCGTAGAGGAAATAGAGCACCAGCCCCACCGCCAGCCAGACGCCGAACCGGATCCAGGTGATCCCCGGCAGCTTGTACATCAGATAGAAACAGGCAACCACCGAGATCACCGGCGTGATCGGGACCCACGGCACCCGGAAGGGGCGGGGCCGGTCCGGGTCGATGCGGCGCAGCACGATGACGCCGATCGACACCAGGATGAACGCGAACAGCGTCCCGATATTGGTGAGGTCGACCACCTCGGCGATATTCGCGAACGCGGCGAACGTCGCGACGAAGATGCCGGTGAGAATCGTGCCGACGTAGGGCGTCTTGAACCGCGGGTGCACCTTGCTGAACACGGGGGGCAGCAGCCCGTCCCGAGCCATGGACATGAAGATTCGCGGCTGACCCAGCTGGAACACCAGCAGCACGCTTCCCATCGCCACCACGGCGCCGATCGCGATGATAAGCCGCGAGAGCTTGAGCACTCCCGGGGGGCCATCGGCGAACTGCAGGGCCGTGATCATCGGCTCCGGAGTGCCGAGCTGCTTCCACGGGGCAAGCCCGGTCATCACTATCGATAGTGCGATGTAGAGCAGCGTCGTGATGGCGAGGCTCATGATGATGCCGAAAGGCATGTCCCGTCCGGGATTCTGCGCTTCTTCGGCGGCCGTCGACACCGCGTCGAATCCGATATAGCTGAAGAAGATGATCGCCGCGGCCGAGCCAATGCCGGCGAACCCATTCGGCGCGAAGCCACCCAGTGCCGGATTGTCCCAGTTCGACGGCTTGATGAAGAACACCCCGACGGTCAGGAAGAACAGGATGATCGCGATCTTGAGCAGCACCATCGCGTTGTTGGAGTTGGCCGACTCGCGGATGCCGATCACCAGGATCACGGTGATCACCAGCACGACCAGGAAGGCCGGCAGATTGGCGATGATGGGAATCCCGAGCACATGCGGGGCTGCCGCCAGGGCTGAGGCGAGATAGGTCGTCAAGGGATCCGTGGCGCCCGCGGCCACCGCGTTCGCCGCATCGTTCGCAGAGCGAATGTCGGTGGCGAGCCACGACGGCAGGTCGAGGCCGAAGTGGTTCAGCAGCTCCCGGAAGTAGCCGGACCAGCCGATGGCCACGCCGATGTTCCCGACGGCGTACTCGACGATCAGGTCCCAGCCGATGATCCAGGCCACGAACTCGCCTAGCGAGGCGTAGGCGTAGGTGTATGCGGACCCTGACACGGGGACCATCGCGGCGAACTCGGCGTAGCACAGGGCCGCGAAACCGCACGCGACGGCGGTCAGCACGAAGGAGAAGATGATCGCCGGTCCGGCGCCCAGACGGAGGGAGTCTCCGGCGATGGCGGTGCCGGTGGTCGCGAAGATGCCGGCCCCGATCGTTGCCCCGATGCCGAGCGCGGTGAGGTGCCACTTGTTGAGCGACCGCTTGAGTCCGCCGCGCTCGGCGATGTCATTCTCGCAATCGGCGACCGACTTGCGTATGAAAAGACTGTTCATGGGTTGTCGTGGAGGGGGCGGAGCGTTGGCAGACCTAGTAGGTCACAGTCTGCGAGGTGGTGGCAGCTACCGGGCGGCCGTCGGGGCCCAGGGCCGGATGAAACCTGAAGTTCATCATCGTCTCGGTAAACCTCTCAGCGAACTTGCGGTCGTTGATCGGTGGGTCGACGGCGACTCGCACGACCTTGCCTGTTTCGTCGACCCAGAAGGTGACGTGCAGCTGGACTCCACGCAGCTCCTTGGGTGGATCGTCAGGCGGGATCAGGAAGTGCACACTCTGGGGTTCCCGGCCCCGTCCCCCTCCCCCGGTCCCGGGCCCTATGCCGGGTCCGTTCCCGGGACCCACGCCACCGCCCGTTCCACCGCCGGTTCCGCCACCCTGACCGGGCCCGGCGCCCGTCGAGTCCGCGGCGGCGGACGTCGGTGCCGAGGCGACGGGAGGGGCGGGCTGCTCCACCGGCAAGGGAGGAGGAATGACCGGTGGCGTACTGATGGGTGGCGTGACGGGTACGGTTGCCTGCGTCTCCCGGGGCGGTGTCACCGTGACGGCGGCACGCGCCGTAGCGACGGGCGCGGGGAGCGTAATATATGCCATGTGCCCCCCGCCGCCACCGCCGCCGGCACCCGGACGGAGCGGGCCCGGTGAGAGCACCCGTTCGAAATCCCGCCGCAGGGGTATCAGCAACAGCAGGATCGCCGCGAGGTGCAGCAAGAACGACAGTGCGAGGCCCGCGGATCGCGGTTGCCTCGGGGCGCCGTCGAGCGAGAAATGGTACGGCAACGTCAGGGCCGCCTCGCGGGAAGTACTCTCTCCATGGACGGGTCGCGGGTCACCAACCCTAGACGCCCGGCGACCGTGTCGATCGCACTGGTAAAGATACGAAGCGGGGGGCCGCCTGGTGGCGGTCCCCCGCTGCGTCCTTCGCCGGCGCCCGCGGTAACAGCGCCCCGCTAGTTCTGCCGGTTGGCTTCTACCGGCGTGAATCCGATGACCTGGACTCCGGCGCCACGCGCCACGTCCATCGCCTCGATGACGTCCTGGTAGGTCCGGTCGGGCGCAGACTTCACGAACATCAGCTTCGCCGGCCGGCTGTCGAAGATGGCGTGGATCTGAGTATCCAGCTGGTCCTTGGGAACCGGCTGGGTGTTGATGGCGTAGCCGCCGTCAGCGGTCAATTCCAGCACGATCTGATTCGACTGTGCGGTCGACTTGTTTGCGGTCTCCTGGGGCGGGACCTGGATGTCGATCGCCATCCGCGCCAGCGGCTGCGACACCATGAAGATGATCAGCATCACCAGCATGATGTCGATCATCGGAATGACGTTGGGCTCCGAGGTGACTTCGCCCGGGGCTGTGGTACTTCCGCCAGCCATGTCAGTTCTCCTTGGTGGCCGCGTCGAACAGACCGCCTTGGACCTTCGGCTCGGTGATCGCCGCCATGACGCGCGCGCCGGAGCGCCGCGCCAGCTCCACGGCCTCCTGGATGCGGCCGAACTTGAGCTGATTGTCGGCCTTGAAGTACACGATCTTGTCCTCGGTGCGCGCCGCGTACATCGCCTTGAGCTGCTCCTCCAAAACCCCTGGATCCACCGGCCCCTTCCCGTTCAGGAAGTACTGCCCGCCGGCGTCCACCCCGAGGATGATCTCATTCTCGCCTTCGGGGCGGGAATCCAGGTTCTTGCCCTTCGGCATGGTCGCCTTGAACCCGGCGGCGATCAGCGGGGTCACGATCATGAAGATGATCAACAGCACCAGCATGATGTCGATCATCGGAATCACATTCGGTTCTGCCTTGACGCTGCTTCTGCCGGCACTACCCGCTGACATGCCCATGGCCGGTCACCGCCTTCTGGGCCTGGAATTCCTTGGTGAAGATCGAGCGGCCGAACTCGCTCCCCACGCTCTTGATCAGGTAATCGATGAGTTCCTTGGAGGAGTAGGTCATCTCCACCGTCAGGTTCTCGATCTTGGTCGTGAAGTAGTTGTAGAGCCACACCGCCGGGATGGCGACCATGAGGCCGAAGGCAGTGGTGATCAGCGCTTCGGCGATACCAGCCGAGATGCCCGCCAGACCGCCCGAGGCGCCCGCGGCGGCCATGCCGGTGAACGCCGTCACGATACCCATCGTCGTGCCGAGCAGACCGACGAACGGCGCCGTCGCGCCGACCGTCGCCATGACGCTCATACCGCGGCGGAACTCCGCCAGCTTGATCAGCATCTGGCGCTCCACCGCCCGCTCCGCGGAATTGATGTCGGCAGAGGTGATGGTCGCCCGGTCCTGGATCAGGTTCTTCACTTCACCCAGGGCCCCGCCCAGCACCACCGCGACGTGGCTCTTCTGGTTCTTCTCGGCCAGGGCGATTGCCTTCTCGAGATTCTCCTCCTGGATCGCGCGGGAGAAGTCGGGCGCGAACTTCCGGGTGGCATTCTGACTACGGCGGATCACAATCCACTTCTGGATCGCCACCGACAGCGACCACAGGGACATGATCGCCATGACGAGGATGACGCCCCGGGCGAAACCACCCGCCGCGTCCCAGAGCTTCAGGATATCAATGCCGTGCTGCATGAGAGGGGAACCTCCGTGAAAATGGTACCGGGCCTGAGACCCGGCGCGAACGACGCTACTGGCCGAGCTTGAAGGACATCGCCTGCTGGACCAGCACCCGCACCGGCTGCCCGCGAGACTTGCCGGGCTTGAAGGCGCAGCGATTGAGGGCTTCCTTCGCGGGCTCCTCGAACGCCTTGTGGGTGCTGTTCACGATCTTGAGGGTACTGGGATCGATCTTGCCATCGGTGTTGACCACGAACTGCATGACCACCTTGCCGGGGATCCCGGCCGACTGCATCACCGGCGGGAACTTGGGCTGACACGTCGCCGGATCGACGGCCGAGGGCACCTCGTCCACCTCGGCCGAGAGGAAGACCTGGCCCTCGATCGGCACCGGACCGGTGCCCCCCACGACGCCACTCGCGATACCGCCCTCGACGCCCTTCCCCGTGAAATCCTTGGGATCAAAGCGCTCGTTGAGGTTTACCGGCGGAATCTCGGTCGGGATGTTTTCCGGCGGCGTGATGACCTGGAACCCCTGCGGCGGCGGATTGGCGCTCACCACCACATCCGGCGGCGGCTGGGGTGGCGGCGGCGGCGCTTCCGGCGGCTTCAGGAAGACCATGGTGGTGTCCACCTTGATCTCCTTGATCGCCTCGGCAGCCCCCGCAGTCGCCTTCACGGCCGCAAAGATGATCAGCAGGTGAACGACCAGCGAGATGGCCTGCTGGCCAAGGGTGCTCTGGCGCTTATGGTTCGATTCGATGAGGTTCTCGAACACGGAAAGCGTCCTCCAGATGATTGGCGGTGGCTGAACCTAGCCCGCGCCCATTGCAGGTCACCGCCTACCCAGATGACAAAACCATGACAGCCGGATTAACTCGGCGCGCCGCCGGCGTCAGTGCCCGCGCCCCGGCGCCCCCGCTCGAGAGGCGGAGGGGAAGAGGCGCGAATATAGGGCTCAGGACGAAAGCCGCTAGAGGTCGATCGGATTCCGGTCCGGCGGGAGCGGTCCACCGGGGTTCCGGGGCAGGGTCACGGTGAAGACCGTTCCCCGGCCCGGGCGGCTCTGCACGGTGATGGTGCCCCCATGCGCCTCGGCGATCCACTTGGTGATCGCGAGACCAAGGCCGGCGCCCGGGCGATCGCCGGAACGCGAGCGGGCCGTGTCCACCCGATAGAAGCGGTCGAAGATGTGAGGCAGATCCGCCGCCGGAATGCCGATGCCGTTGTCACCCACCACCAGTGCCACCGTCTCCCCCTGGTCAACCAGCCCGATTGAGACCTTGCCCCCGGACGGGGTGTACTTGATCGCGTTGGTGACCAGGTTGAGGAGTAATTGCCGGATCCGGCTCTGATCCACGGCGATCTCCACCGGCACCTCCGGCACTTCGCTGCGCACCGCGATCCCAGGCTCCTCGCCGAGGATGCCGGCGGTCTCGGCGGCCTCATTGACCAGCTCCCGGAGGTCGCCCGGCTCGACGGCGAGCGTCGCCCGCCCCTCGTCGGCCCGGGCCAGGGTGAGGAGATTGTCGACCAGCTCGCTCATCCGGTGGATCTCCTGCAGCACCTCTTCCAGCGACTGGAGGGCTTCATTCGGGGTCGTCGGGTGATTCATCGCGCGCTCGACTCCCGCTCGCAGCACCATGAGCGGCGTCTTCAGCTCGTGGCTGGCATCGGCCGTGAACCGGCGCAGGCTCACGAAGCTCTCTTCCAATCGAGCCAGCATGCGGTTCATCGTCGCGGCAAGGCGGGCCAGCTCGTCCGAGGCGGGGATCCCGACGCGGCGGTGCAGGCTCCGCCCGTCGGTAATGGCCTCCAGCTCGTCCACCATCCCCTCGAGCGGCCGCAGGCTCGAGTCGGCCAGCACGTAGCCGAGCCCCATGCTGCCAATGAGAATGACTGGCGCGATGACCAGCATCGCCTGCAGCAGCTGCGGGGCGCCGAAGGGAACCGCATCGAGCGGAGCCGCGAGAAGAATGCCGGCGGGCTGTTCCCAGATCTGGGTCAGCGGCACCTGCACATAGCGGAACGGCTGGGCGCCGCGCGGCATCGTGACCAGGCCCCGGCGCAACTCGCCGGAGCCGGGGGGCGCCGAGGAGGCCAGGACATGTGACAGCACCCCGGTAATCTCAGGGATGCTGAGCGACTTGGCGGCCGAATTCCGGAAGATGGGAGCACCGTCCGGGTTGAAGACCACCGCGTAGTCACGGATCCCGTCGAGGTATCCACCGACCGCGCTGATCGCGAGGCCGGGCGTCTCCGATGGCTGCAGGGCCCGGCCGAGCGGCCGTTGGAAGGAGATGAAATACTGGGCGGCCGCGAGCCCTTCGAGCGAGAGCCGCTCGTCCAGCTCCCGCAGGCTCGATTGACGGCGCTCGAAGTAGAGCGCGCCACCGAACGCCCCGACCGAGGCCAGCAGGGCGACGGCATATCCGACGGTGAGGCGGCGCCTGATGGAGGTCATGGCGGCCGGCTTCCGCGCCTAGCCCTTGAGCACATACCCGACCCCGCGGACGGTGTGAATCAACCGCGTCGCCTGGCCCTGATCCACCTTCTTGCGAAGCCTGTTGATCACCACGTCGACGATGTTGGTTCCCGGATCGAAGTGATAGTCCCAGGCGTACTCGGTGATCAGGGTCCGTGACATCACCCGGCCGGCGTGGCGCATCAGGTATTCGAGAACAGCGTACTCCTTCGGGGTCAGTTCGAGGCGCCGCCCGCCGCGCGTCACCTCACGCGTACCGACGTCGAGTTCGAGATCGGCCACCCGCAGATGTTTCGAGGCGATCTGTTTGGGTCGCCGGCCCAGCGCCTCAACCCGCGCCAGCAGTTCCTCGAAGGCGAATGGCTTGGTGACGTAGTCGTCGGCCCCGGCACGCAGGGCCTGTACCTTGAAGTCCAGGGCGTCCTGGGCGGTAAGCACGAGGATCGGGGTGGTAATGCCGCGATCCCTCAGGGTGCGCAGGACCTCGAAGCCGGTCATCCCTGGCAGCCGGAGATCGAGGACCAGGAGGTCATAGCTTCCCTGCGAGGCGGCCTGAAGCGCCTCCGTGCCGTCGGTGACGAGCTCGGTTTGAAACCCCTGCTCGGTGAGCCCGCGCACGACGTATTGCCCCACGGTCCGATCGTCTTCCACGACGAGAATCTTCATGACCGGGCCAGGCGGTTATGACACGGAAGGTTGCTTGGCGGCCGGCAGGAAGACCCGGAAGATGGTGCCCCGTCCCGGCTGGCTATCGGCCGTGATCCGCCCGCCATGCTCCGCCACGATGCCGTAACACACCGAGAGACCGAGTCCCGTGCCGCGGCCCGGCGGCTTGGTGGTGAAGAACGGCTCGAAGATCTTGGACAGTTCGGTGCGAGGAATGCCCACCCCGGTGTCTTCGATCTGCACCTCGACCTCGTCCTCGTGGACGCTGCCCGGCAGTGATCGGACGGTCAGTGCCCCGCCCTGCTCCATGGCATCGAGGGCATTCAGCATGATCGCCATGAAAACCTGGATGAGCTGCTCCCCGTTGGCGAACACGGCGGGCAGGTGCTCATGGAGCTCCCGACGTACTTCGATCTTCTTGAAGCGCTCGTGATGCTTGAGCAGGAACAGGGTGTCCTCGAGGATCGCGCTCACATTGACCGGCCCCTTGGCCTTGCCCTTGGGGCGGCTGAAATCGAGCAGTCCGTCGACGATGGCCTCGCACCGCTGTACTTCCTTATCGATGATCTGGAGATACTCGCGGAGCCCGCTCTGCTCCGTGGGGGTCAAGTCGTCGGCCACCCGGTTTTCCAGCGCCGCGACGCAGGCGCCGATGGTCGCGAGCGGGTTGTTGATCTCGTGCATGATGCCGGCGGCCAGCTGTCCGATCGCGGCGAGCTTCTCGCTCTGCAGGATCCGCTGCTGCGCCACGTGGGTCTCGGTCACATCCTCCCCGATGGTGATCACATGGGTGATCGTCTCGCCGTCCTGGCGCATCGGGATCTTGCTGATGCGGTAGTACTTGGTATCCCCGCCGACCGCCACCTCCAGGTCCATCTGCTGTACTCGGCCGGTCGTGAAGACGTAGTCGAACTCCTCCCGGAGCTGCTGGGCATTCTGCCGGGTCAGCACCTCGAACACCGGCCGGCCGACGACCTCGTCCCGGCGCAGGCCCTGCGTTCCCATCTCCCGCTTGCGGTTCCAGATCTGGATGCGGTACTCCCGATCCACCACGTAGAGACCGACCGGGAGGCAGTCGATCACCAGCGTGATGAACCGGCGCTGCTCCTCGATTTCCCGCGAGCGCAGCGCCACCTCGTAGGCGAGGTCCTCCGACAATTCGATCGACGCGAGAAAGGGCGCCAGGATATCGGCGATGATGGGAAGCAGCGCTTCGGTTGCAGGTGGCAGCACTGCCGGCGCGATCTCCAGCATGCCGAGCCGCTCACCTTCGTGCAGCAACGGTAGCCGCAGCGTGCCGGGCGACACGTCCGGCAGCACGGCAAAGGAGCGGCTGGTGCGGGGTCCCCCGGACGGGGTCGGCGCGGCGATGGCGCGCAGGGTGGTCGCATTGGGCTCGCGCAGCCACAGCTGCACCGAGTCGACGCACAGCCCGAGGCGCAGGGCTTCGGCGACCGTCGCGAGAGTATCCTCCGGGCCGAGCCCGGTGTTGAGCAGGCGCGCGATCCGGCCGACCAGCGCCAGTCCCTCGCCATCCGCCTTTGCTGTCCCGATCATGCTCGCTTGCGTCTCCGGCCTGGTGACGGCCCCTCAGCGTGGCCTGCCGAATGAAATAGCCCGGCTGACCCCGAAAGACCAGCAGCGGTGCCGGCGACCACCAGCCCGACAGCCCCTAGGACGAACCACCCCATCAGTGCCCGCCACAGGTCCCCAAGCCCATCCTCGACCGGCGTGAGCTCGAGTTCGAGCGAGCCCTGGGTGCGCGGCGTGGCCGCGACGGTTCGGGCCCGCCTTCCTTCGGACCCGGTTACCCATTCGACGTCGTCAGTCCGAACCCCAGTGGGGCCCAAGGCCCGCACTTCGAGTCCGATCCCGATCTCCGGCAGGCGAGCCTGCCGCACCCCGCTCGCGGTCGAGGCGATCTCGATGAAACGCCTGGCGGAGAGTAGTTGAGTCGCCGTCGAGGCCCGGCCGGTCTGATAGACAGCCAACCCGAGCGCCAGCGTGTACGCCGCGAGAAGTCCCAGGGCAGCGCCCCCCTCGATGACCCGCCAGGCAGGCCGGGGCTCACGGAGAAAGGCGAGCAGGGCGACGCCCACCCCGGCCAGCGCCACTGCGGCCCCAAATCCCGCCAGCGGCAGGCGCACGTGTGCGGGAAGGGTCCCCCACGCCGCGGCCCACCCGGTGGAGGTCTGACCCTGCGCTCCGGGGAGCGGTACCACGGTAACCCGATAGCGGGTGTGTCGAGTGACCACACTGGCCGCCCCCTCCTCGAGCGCCCGCTGCACCGAGTCCGGCAGCGGCAGCAGCTGGATCGTATCAGCGACCAGCGCCACGCTTCCCAGCGCCATTTGGAACCCGCCCCGCCAGAAGGAGGCGCCGGCCACGGTGTTCGCGGCGGAGACTAGTCGCGGGGCGTCGTAGCTCCCCCCCGCCGCCATCGGGGTGACGACGGAGAGGTAGGCCGCCGCCGTGCGGGCGACGGCGGCGTCATTGCCCTCGACGATCGCGCGCTCCGCCCGGGCCGCGCTCCACCACATGCCCAGGACCCCGGCCACGGCGAGGAGGCCGCCGAGCAGGAGAGGTCGAAGTCGCGTCGGTGGAGTGGGGGAAGGCATCCGCCTCGTAAGTTGCCGGGGTTGGTGCTAGGCGCAAGATTGGAAGCATGACCGCGACGATCGAGTTGACACCGTGGATTGATGGTGCGCCGCTTCCGCTCGACGGACGGAGCACCGATCCGGTCCT
>DASPUE010000044.1:0-5374 GCA_035623055.1 Gemmatimonadales bacterium | reverse complement strand
ATATGTTGCCGGCCGCGATCCCTAGCACCGCCAGGGTGGCCGGCCGGCGCCCGTCCGCCAGCGCCAGCCGGGTTACGATGAAGGTGTTGGGTCCCGGACTGGCCGCGGCGGCGAGATAGACCGCGAAGATCGACCCCAAGAGTGCGCCGGCCCCCGTCATCCCTCCACGATGCCCCAGGGCTCCCACTGCCGCCACTTGCCCCGGGTGAAATCGGGAACCTCCTGGGGTTTCCCGCCGGACGCCACCGATCGGATGCTCAACTCCACCATGCTCGAGATCGCCGCCGCATCGTACACGGTGGTGTCGGTCGGCTCTCCTTGGCGCAGGCACTCGATCAACCGGAAGTCCTCGAGGAAGTCCATGCCGCCGTGACCGCGATCCATCTCCTGGATTCGCTGCGAGCGCCATAGCGGATGCTCGAATTCCGGATAGTACTTCTCCGCCGGCTCCCATTCGTGTGCCGGGCTCCGCCCCTCGATGTGCACCCGATAGGGCCACCCCGACACGATCCCGCGCGTGCCCTGGATCAGCTGGAGCCTGCTGTACGGGCGCGGCGAGTGGGTGTTGTGAGCCAGGTAGATGGTGCGGCCCTTCGCCGTCTGGATCAGACTCACGTTCTGGTCGCCGAGGACATAGCGCTCGCGCCGCCGCGGATCGTCGGCCTCAAGGTGCTCCTGCTGCCACAGCTGCAGCCCCCGCGAGGGTGAGCTCATGGAGACGATCGACTGGAACCGATCGCCGCGGTTGATGTCCATGCAGTTGGCGATCGGTCCCAGCCCGTGCGTCGGATACAGATTCCCGTTGTGGGTATGAGCCCAGGCCCTCCGCCACAGCCCTTCGCCGTCGGTCGAGAACTTGACCTCTCTGAGGTCGTGCAGGTACGCCCCCTCGCCGTGAAGGACTTCTCCCAACACACCTTGGCGGACCAGGTTGAGTGTCATCAGCTCGAACCGGTCGTAGCTGCAGTTCTCCATCAGGAGGCAGTGCTTCCGGTACTTTTCCGCCGCCTCGACGATTCGCCAGCAATCGTCCAGCGTCATCGCCGCCGGCACCTCGGTCGCGGCGTGCTTGCCGTTGTGCATCGCGGCGAGCATCACCGGGACGTGCCACTCCCAGGGCGTAGCGGTGAACACCAGGTCCAGGTCGGCCTCGGCACACATCCGCTCGAAGTCGCGCGGCCCCCGGATGTATAGCGTGGGCTCGGGTTGGCCGGCCTTGACCACTGTGTCCGCCGCATTCTGGGCGTGGCCCTCCACGATATCGCAGATGGCGTGGAGCTCGGCCCCGGGGATGTCGAGCAGGTTCTCGACGTGGGTAGTCCCCTGGCCCCCCACCCCCACGAATCCGATGCGCACCCGGTCCATTGGCGGCGCTCGGAACGGCTGGTCCGGGCCGGAACCGGCGGCCAGTGGAGTGGGACGCGTCAGTCTCGCGCCCAAGGCAAGCGCTGCCGAGGCCTGGATGAATTCCCGGCGGGATGGTTTGTCGCTCATGGTGGTCGGGGATTAGGAGGGCAGGGCCCCGCTGTGGACCCGGTGCAACGGGTTGCGGGGAGCGCGCCCTTACGCGCCCCCCAATCTGCTGGTAACTCTATGCATTATACGACCTCGGGCGATAGCCCCGGGGCCCGATTGGTGCTAGAATCCCGCCGGTAGGGCGGTCGGTTCGGTGCGCCCTTCACTTTGGCCCTCGACTTCCGGCGCTGATGTCCGTGACCTCCGCCTGCGCGCGCTGCCAGACCCCCCTCGACACCGGTGCCCGATTCTGCCAGGTGTGCGGGCTGAGCGTGTCCGGGGAACAGACGGCGCCGCTCCCCACCCTGCTCCAGGTCCTGCGCCAGGCGACCCTCGGCGAGTACGAAGTCCTGAGGGAGATCGGCCAGGGCGGCATGGCCACGGTGTTCCTGGCCCACGAGATTGCCCTGGACCGGAAGGTGGCCATCAAGGTGATGTCGCCCCAGTTCGTGCATGGGGCAGACATGATCGAGCGCTTCAAGCGCGAGGCCCGCACCGCGGCGAGCCTCAATCACCCGCACATCATCCCTATCTACGCCGTGCGGGAATCGCAGCACGTGCTGTACTTCGTGATGAAGTACATCCAGGGCCGCTCGGTGGACGCCATCCTGCGGGACGTCGGCCCGCTGCCCTTCCCCATGGTCCGTTCGATCCTGTCCGACATCGGCTCCGCATTGGACTACGCCCATCGCCAGGGCGTCGTCCATCGCGACGTGAAGCCGGGCAACATCATGATCGACGAGGAAGGCTTCGCGGTCATCACCGACTTCGGCATTGCCCGGGCGGCGCAGAGCGATTCGTTGACTCGCAGCGGAACCACCGTCGGCACGCCGAGCTATCTCTCGCCCGAGGCCTGCTCGGGAGAAACCGTGGGACCGGGGGCTGACCAGTACTCCCTCGGTATCGTGGGCTACGAGATGGTGACCGGACAGCTTCCGTTCACCGCCGAGTCGAGTCTGGGAATGATGTACGCCCAGGTCCACTCGCCACCCCGGCCCAGCGATCAGTTGCGCCCCGACTGCCCGGACGATCTCCGCGACGCCATCATGCGGATGCTGGAGAAGGCGCCCGCCGATCGGTTCCCCACCTTGAAGGAAGCGGTCCACGCCCTGAACGGCGGCCGCACGCCGAGCCGCATCACCCTCGAGCGCCCTGATGGTGGGGACGACAACGTTCGCAGCCACATCGGTCTCTTGGCGGTGCCCCGGCCGGGCCGGCCCGTCGGAGAGATGCGGAAGACCCCGGCCAGTCCGGCGCCCCTCTCGCGCATCCCTCCGAACACGAAGGTGGTTGCCCGCCAGCGGCGGGTGCAGCTTGGGCAGGTGGTGATCGGCCTCTTCCTCGCCGCGCTGGGCGCAGGCGTGGTGCTGGTGACCCTGCGGGACCGGCTGGAGAGCGCGTTCATCCCCGACTCCGCGACGCCGGGATCGGCGGCGGATACCAAGACCGACAGCGTCCTGCTGGTCACTCGAGGCGCCGCCAACTACGCCCGTGAGCACGCCCTGGCGGCGACCGTCCCGGCTTCGGCGCTCGCCCCTGGTGACTCTCTCCAGGCCCTCGCTGACTCATTGGCCGCGCAGGGGCACAAGGCCGATGCCGCCTTGCTGCTGCAGCGTGCGGCCACCTTCTATAGCTCCGCGGAAGGTGCCAAGAAGGGAGACGCTCAGCAGCGCGCCGAGCCCGCGCCGCCGAAGGCTACCCCTCCCCGGACGGTCGCCACCGCGCCCCGGCAGGAGGCCTCCGCGAGCGACCACCCCGCCTCGGGCGGTTCGGCGAGCCGCGCCGCGCCGGGCCCGGCCCTCTCTGATTCGGCGGCGATCGCCCAGTTCTATGGTGAATTGGAAAAGGCCGTCCAGTCCAGGCAGCTGAACGAAGTCCAGCGGCTGCTTCCCAACATGAGTGACAATGAGGCGCGTGACTGGCGGGACTTCTTCGTGGATGAAGACATCCGCTCCCTGGAAGCTCACTACACCGTCCAGAACGTCACCCGACAGGGGGAGGTCGTGTACGCCCGGGTTCGGGAGGAAGTCACTGTGCACCGGGTTGACGGCAAGTCCAGCAAGAAGCGCGACGACGTGCTCTGGACGCAACTGACCAACGGGCCTCAGGGCTGGCGCCAGATCCGGGCCGCCAAGGCTCCGAAGTGACCCCACCGTTCCACCTGGCTTTTCCAGTGAATGACCTCGCCGAGGCGCGCGAGTTCTACGGCGGATTGCTCGGGTGCCGCGAAGGGCGGAGCAGCGATCAATGGGTGGACTTCGACTTCTACGGGCACCAGGTCGTGGCCCATCTTTCACCGGCGGAGGCCAAAGCGGCGGCCGCCAACCGGGTGGATGGTCATGACGTCCCGGTTCGGCACTTCGGAGTCATCCTCGACTGGAGCCAGTGGCACGACCTGGCGGAACGGCTTCGTCGAGGCGGCGTTCGCTTCCTCATAGAACCCGGCATCCGCTTCGCCGGTCAGGTCGGCGAGCAGGCGACGATGTTCTTCCTCGATCCCTCCGGCAACGCCATCGAATTCAAGGCCTTCCGGGATCCCTCCCGGATCTTCGCCAAGTAGCCGACCACGATCCTCAGGTGCCGTTCGGATCGAACCGGTACCCTCGGTACGGCGCCGTCAGAATGTGAGTCGGCGCCGCCGGGTCAGACTCCAGCTTTCGCCGGAGCCGAGCGATGTGTACGTCCACCGCTCGTGATCCCCGCCGTGCCTCCGCGCCCCAAACCTCCTGCTGAAGGTCCTCCCGGCTGAGTATCTCTCCTGGCCGACGGAGCAGCGCATACAGCAGACGAAACTCCGTGCGGGTCACCGACACCCGCTCGCCACGACGCCGGATGGTCTGCGTCGCCGGCTCCACTTCAACCACACCGAATCGCAGCACCTCTGCCGCGCGCGCGGCAGCGTCCTTCATCCGCAGCCACCGCACCACCTCTTCCAAGCGCCGGACCAGGTCGCTGAGGTCGCTGGTCCCGGCGTCGCTCTCCACGCGAGCGAGCCGGCTTGTGGTCGGCACTGCCACCGCTGGTCGGAATGCCACCGCGGCGAGGGCCGCGTTGCCGTGCGTCTCGAACTCCAAGGGTTCCTCCCGAAGCTGACGGAGCCACGTTACGCGGCCTTGGGATGGCGGTGAACGGCCCCGGGCCGAGCCGCACCGCCCGAGGGACGAAACGCACCAGCGCCGCGCCGAGCGAGATCGCGGGCCATTCGTCCCTCTGGCAGCGGCATCCGGCCCCACCCAGACGCGGCTCGGCCCAATCCTGTTGGAGAGAGGAGAGCTGCACCTCATCGTGGGCTCGCCGGGAGGCAGGCCGGCAGGACCCCAATCGCTGGAGGCGTCATGTCATCCCTCAGGATTTTCCGCAGGCTCGCGCCCGTCACTTTGCTGGCGACCGCGGCGGCCTGTGCCCACTTCGCCCGTCCAGAGCAGGTCTACCTGGACCGGGTGGCGGCGCCCGGAGCGCTCCCGCGGGAGCTCGATGCGACGATGCGGCAGTACGCCCGCGAGGGATTCTCCGGCACCGTCCTCATCGCCCATGGCAGCCGGGTGCTCCTGTATCAGGGCTACGGCGACGCCAACCGCGCTCGCCACCTGGCTGCCACCGCCCAGACCAGGTACCCGATCGGCGCGCTGGCCAACCAGTTCACCGCCGCCGCGCTACTGCAGCTCGAGGCCGAGGGCCGCGTTCGACTGGACGAGCATGCGTCGGACTGGATCGGCCCTGAGGCTGGAGATGCCACCATCGCAGAGCTGCTGACCCGGGCGCGCGAGGGTTCGCTGACATCGTCGATCCAGCAGGCCGCGCGCTTCGGAGACGCTCCGTTGGCGCCGCCGGTCGAGCAATTCAAGTCGTCCGGACCGAG
>DASPUE010000043.1:0-2189 GCA_035623055.1 Gemmatimonadales bacterium | reverse complement strand
GTGAGGGCGACGATGAGCGCGGCTCCGGTGGCCGAGGCGGTGCGTGGATCCGATTCCAGAATCCGCGACAGGTAGTCGCCGCACACCACGGCGATGGCCGCGACGGCGGCGCAGTAGATCCCGAGCGCCTCGACCCAGCCCACGACGAAGGCCGCCCGGCGCCCGAAGCTCTCCCGTGCGTAGACGTACTTTCCGCCCGCGTGCGGGAGCCGGGTGGCCAGCTCGGCGAAAACCAGCGCGCCCAGCAGGCCCACGGCTCCTCCCAGAGCCCAGGCGACGAAGGTGAGCGCCGGCCTGCCGATGGATCCGGCGACGATGCCCGGAGTCCGGAAGATCCCCGAGCCGACCATGATCCCGACCACCAGCGCCAGACCGTCGCCCCACCCCAGCGTCTTTCTCAGCCTGAGCGGCGGCGGGCGCACAGGCGCGCCACTCTAACCCCGGACGAGGGAGCCGCGCAGGTGCCCGCCTGGCCGCACCCCTCAGAGCCAGCGAACCTGCACCCGGTCGCCGACCCGCACGTCAAAGAGGCGCCGCGCGTCGCCTCCCGGCACGGCGATCTCCACGAACCCGTGGCTTCCGACGAGGGCGATTGCCTGATCCGGCCCGCTGTCCACGTAGGTCCGCTGCCCCCTGACGATGTGCCCGGCGATGGTCGCCGTCCAGCCGCTGCGCTGGCTCACGAGCGCCCCGGGCACGTTGCTGACCACGTTGCCGAATCGGTCCACCGCCTGGACGGTTCCTTCGGCGCCGCCGGGAATCGATTGCCACTGCGGAAGATCGAGCGCCACCAACTCGTCGAGGGCCACCGTGGACCCGAGTGACTCCAGGACCGCTCCTCGAGCCAGGTGTGCCGCGACCGGGGAGAAGACGTCCCGGCCGTGAAAGGTGGCGCTCGGGCTGGGTGTGCGCCAGTAGCGTGGCTCGGAGAGTTCGACTGCGGCCACCGGCGGATCGGCCCCGAGCGCGCCGAGAAGAATTCCGTTGTCCGGCCCGACGAAGCACGAGCCGCTCCGGGACCGGATGGCCACCGCGCGACGAGCCGTCCCGACCCCGGGGTCCACGACCGCGAGATGGACGGTACCCGCGGGGAAGAACGGGGCCACCGTGAGCAGCCGGAAGCGGGCGAAGGCCAGGTCCTGGGGAGGCACCAGATGGGTGATGTCCACCAGGCGGGCCTCGGGCGCGATGCCCGCGATGACGCCCTTCATCGCGGCGACGTAGCCATCCTCGAGGCCGAAGTCGGTCAGCAGCGTGACGATCCGCATCCGGAGGACCCGGAGAGGACCACCGCGCTAGAGATTCGGCAACCCGCCGGTGCCCCAGTTGTAGGTCGGGGTGTTTCCGTAGCTGTTCACACTCACGCCCGGGAACAGGTTGGCGATCGAGACCAGCAGCTGGTTGTGCGGGGTCAGAGTCGAATCGGGGTACTGCAGCCAGCGCCCCATCTGGAGGAGGCCGTTCGCGCCGCCGGCCAGCACCATCGGGATGTTGGACAGGTCGTGCACGTCGCCGTTCTCGTTGGTCCAGTAGATGAGGGTGTGGTCGAGCACCGTCCCGTTGCCCTCGGGGATGGCCGCCAGCGCGTCCATCAGCTTCGCCACCTGCGCCGAGAACCAGCTCTGGTAGGTGGCCATCGCCTCGTCGCGGCCGGGGGTGCCGTCGTCGGCGTGGGTGCAGACATGCGGGTCGTACCAGGGATTGCTGACCGGCATGTTGGGTTGCGCCCACGGAGCGCCGCCGTCGACCCCATCCTCGAAGTACTGGAGGGTGATGACGCGGGTGAGGTCGCAGGCCAGGGACTGGGCGATCATCTGGATCTGGAGATCACTCCACTCCTGGACGTGGTCGAACATCCATGACCCGTAGGTGGGCGAGTCGAAGTAGATGCGGTTGTTGGGGTCCTCGTTGTAGAGCCCGACCCAGGTCGCCTGGTCGGGAATGCTGGTGGGCGGAGCGCAGGCGGCCGGCGGAGCCGCGGGCACCCCTCCGTCCAGGATGCCTGCGGTGAGGCGAGCCTCGAGGTCACTCACCGCCGAGAGGTGCTGGTCCAGCTTCTGGAGCTCCAGCGGCCCGAGCTTCCGCTTGAGCCTCCCGACGTCGGCCACCACGTAGTCCAGCACGCTCTTCTGGCGGAGCGCGGCGTCGATGGTGGCCTGGCTCGGGCCGCTCGTCCCGCCGTCGGTGGC
>DASPUE010000042.1:0-4663 GCA_035623055.1 Gemmatimonadales bacterium | reverse complement strand
GAGCGCGACCCGCTCTTCCGCGAGGCCGCGGAAGTCTGCGTCCAGAATCAGGGGGGCTCCACTTCGTTGCTGCAGCGGCGGCTTTCCATCGGCTATGGCCGGGCTGCCCGCATCATCGATCAGCTTCACATGGCCGGCATCCTCGGCCCGGCGACACCGGGATCGAGCAAGGCCCGCGAGGTCCTGATCGGGATCGAACAGATCGACGAATACTGCGGCAGTTGAGCTCCCGCCGACCGCCGCTGCCTATGCCATCGTGCCCACCAGCTCCCGTACCACCTGCATGAAGGCCCCGATCACAGGCCGCTCCCGGTCCCGCCGCCAGGCAGCAGCGATCCGGGTCTGGGCGGCCGCGGAAGGAATCGGCCGGTAGCGGACCCCGCGCCAGCCAAGCTTCTCCACCGAGGCGGGGAGAATGGACACACCCAGCCCGGCTTCCACCAGGCTCACGCTCGTGTACAACTCTCGGCTTTCCTCTACGACATTGGGCGTAAACCCCGCAGCCTGACAGAGCGCCAGCACCTGGGCATGAAGCCCCGGGGCCAACTCCTGGGGGAAGAGCACGAAGGGCTGATCGGCGAGGTCGCGGACCGCCAGGGTCGGGCGGGCGGCGAGAGGGTGGCTCTTGTTCACCGCGATGCGGAGCGGTTCCTGCATGACCGTGACGACTTCGAGTTCGGAGTCGGGGAGGGGCTCCCGAACGAAGCCGATGTCGATGTCGCCGGCGCGGAGACCATCGAGCTGGGGACCAGTGGGCATCTCCCGCAGATCGAGATGAACCAGGGGGAAGCGATCCCGGAACTCGCGAATGATGCGGGGCAGCGCGAGAAACATCACCGTTGCGGCGAAGGCCACGCGTAGCTCGCCCACCTCGCCCCGTCCCGCCCGGCGTGCTGCTTCGATCGCGGAGCGGATGCCCTCCATCACCCGGTGCGCCTCTGCGAGGAAGGCCCGTCCCGCATCGGTGAGCTGCACCCGGCGACTGGTCCGATCGAAGAGGCGCGCGTCCAGCAGCTGCTCGAGGCGCTGGATTTGCTGGGAGAGGGGTGGTTGGGCGATGCCCAATCGGGCTGCCGCGCGGCCGAAATGCAGCTCCTCGGCGAGGACCAGGAAGTACCGCAGGTGGCGGAGCTCGATCTCGCGGTCGATATGCATGAGCTATCAATATAGCCCATTACCTATATTGGACATATGAGTCGCACCTTACTAGGTTGAGCCGCAGGCGGCCCCGGTCCGCGACCACTGGGCCCGCCGGCCACCCTCCCTGAACCGGAGCTCCGCATGGCCACTCAGGTCCTCTCCTCCACTGCCACGCCGGTTGCCGATCCGTTTCCGATCAACGGCACCGATTACATCGAGTTCTACTGTGGCAATGCCAAGCAGGCCTCGCACTACTATCGCGCCGCGTTCGGCTTTCAACTGGTCGGCTACTGCGGCCCGGAGACGGGCATCCGCGACCGGGTCAGCTACCTGCTGGTGCAGGACAAGGTCCGCTTCGTCCTGACCTCGGCATTGGACCCCGATTCGCCCATCGCCCTCCACCATCGGACCCATGGGGACGGCGTGCGCGACCTGGCCTTGTGGGTGGACGATTGCCGCGAGTCCTTCGCCTACGCGATGGCGCATGGGGCGGTGGCGGTGCGCGAGCCGGCGGTGCTTCGGGATGAAGGGGGAGAGGTCGTCATCGCAGCGATCCGGACCTACGGCGACACGATTCACAGCCTGGTCGAGCGGCGAAACTATCGGGGGCTGTTCCTGCCGGGCTTCCATCCGGCGAGTGGACGCTTCCAGCCGGCCCCGGTCGGCCTACGGTACGTCGATCACTGCGTGGGAAACGTCGAACTGGGCCAGATGAATGCCTGGGTCGGGTTCTATGAGCGGGTGATGGGGTTCAAGAACCTGGTCTCCTTTGACGACAAGGACATCTCGACCGAGTACTCCGCCCTGATGTCCAAGGTGATGTCCAACGGCAACGAGCGGATCAAGTTCCCAATCAACGAGCCTGCGGCCGGCAAGAAGAAGTCACAGATCGAGGAATACCTCGAGTTCTACCGCGGTCCCGGCGTGCAGCATATCGCCATCACGACCGATAACATCATTGCCACCGTGGGCGCGCTCCGGGATCGGGGCGTCGAATTCCTGAGCGTCCCGGGCTCCTATTACGACACCGTCCTCGACCGGGTCGGCAAGATCGATGAGAACCTGGAGCCGCTGCGAGAGCTGGGAATCCTGGTCGATCGGGACGACGAGGGCTACCTGCTGCAGATATTCACCAAGCCGGTCCAGGACCGGCCCACGCTCTTCTACGAGATCATCCAGCGCAAAGGAGCCCGAAGCTTCGGCAAGGGGAACTTCAAGGCGCTGTTCGAGGCGATCGAGCGCGAGCAGGCCGCGCGCGGGAATCTCTAGCCGGGCTGCGGTCGGACGGGCGGCCGCGGTGGCCCGCCCGGCTGGAGCTCTCCAAGGGAGGTGCCATGCCGTTCTACCATGCGCTCGGCCGGATCCCTCGCAAGCGGCACACCGTCTTTCGCCGGGCCGACGGGGGCCTCTATGCCGAGGAGTTGATGGGCCATGAGGGATTCGTCGGTACCTCCTCGCTCCTGTATCACCATCATCCGCCGACAACCGTCAAGGCGGCGCGCAAGCTCCGCGATGTCACTTGGGAAGCGGACGAGGGCACCTCGCTCCGGCACCGACATTTTCTGACCGCGAAGGCGAAGAAGGGGGGAAGTCCGACGCTCGACCGGATCCCGCTCCTGTTCAACAGTGACATCGGGATGCTGTATGTCGAGCCGGACGAGAACGACGCCCACTTCTACCGCAACTCCCAGGCGGACGAGTGCGTGTACGTCGTGGAGGGGAAGGGGGTCCTGGAGTCGGTATTCGGGGACCTGCCCTTCATGGCGGGGGACTACGTCGTCATCCATCGCAACATCCTGCACCGCTGGCGGCTCGACCTCTCGGGTGGGCCGGCCAAGTTCCTGGTCTTTGAAAGCCGCGGGCACATCCGCTTCCCCAAGCGCTACCGCAACGAGTTCGGCCAGCTGCTCGAGGGTGCCCCGTTCAGCGAGCGGGATATCCGCCGCCCGATGGAGCTGCATCCGAAGGACGAGAAGGGAGACTTCCCGCTGCTGGTCAAGCAGTACAACGCCATCAACGAGCTGGTGCTGGACCACCATCCTTTCGATGTGGTTGGATGGGACGGCTATTTCTACCCGTGGATATTCAACATTCACGACTTCGAGCCGATCGTGGGCCGGATTCACCAGCCTCCGCCAGTGCATCAGACCTTCCAGGGCGACGGGTTCGTCATCTGCTCGTTCTGCCCGCGGCCCTATGACTTCGATCCCAACGCGGTGCCCGCTCCCTACAACCACAGCAACGTGGATTCCGACGAGGTGCTGTTCTACGCCTCCAGCGAGTTCATGAGTCGCAAGGGGATCGAGTACGGTTCCATCACTCACCACCCGGACGGCCTGCCGCACGGCCCCCACCCGGGACGGGCAGAGGCGTCGATTGGCGCCAAGGCCACCAACGAGCTGGCCGTGATGATGGACTCGTTCCGGCCGCTCAAGGTCGCCAAGGCCGCGACGGTGTTCGAGGATCCGAGCTACCACAAGAGCTGGATCGACGCGCAGCACGCGCAGTTCAATCCGCCGACCACATGATCACCCAGTGCCGAGCGGCGAGTACCGAGTACCGAGTACGTGGTACCAGGTACCTGGTGCCCGGAGCCGAGTACTGGTTCGACCACCCGACCGTGTCCAGCACTCGGTACTCAGTACTCGGTACTCGGTACTGAGGTGTTGTGACTCATCCCATTTGGCTCCCTTCCCCCGATCGCGTCGCGCGGGCCAATCTGACCCGGTTCATCGCCCGTTACCGGCCGGGGGCTAGCTACGCCGATCTATGGCGCTGGTCGGTGGATCACCCCGAGCAATTCTGGCCGGCGGTGTGGGAATTCTGCGGCGTCGTGGCCGAGTCGCGGCCTGGTCACGACCCCTGGGAGGCGGTACTGGAGGGTGGAGAACACATGGCACCGCCGCTGGGTGGCGCAGGCCCCCAGTGGTTCCGCGGGGCACGGCTCAACTTCGCTGAAAATCTGTTGCGCCACGGTGGAAACCGGGAGGCGATCGTCTTCTGGGATGAGCGGGGTCGCCAGCGGGCGCTGACCTTCGCCGAGCTTCGGCGTGAGGTGGAGCGGTTTGCGGCGGCACTGCACGCCGTGGGGGTCAGGAGCGGTGATCGGGTCGCCGGGTGGTTGCCGAATACTCCCGACACCGTGGTGGCGATGCTGGCCACCGCATGCCTGGGGGCCATCTGGTCGAGCTGTTCGCCCGACTTCGGCGATCGAGCAGTGCTTGACCGGTTCGGGCAGATCCGTCCCCGGGTGCTCTTCGTGGTCGATGGCTACCGCTACGGTGGCAAGGCGATCCCTCTCGCCGACCGGGTCCGGGCTCTGGCGGCGGCGCTTCCGGACACCGAGCGGGTGATCGTGATCCCGCATCTGGACGGGGATGCCGCCCGGCAACTCAGCGACGCGATGGCCCACGCCACACTCCTCGAGGATTGGCTCGGTACCGTGCGCTCCGCTCCTCTCGCGCCGATCCGGCTGCCATTCGATCATCCACTCTGCATTGTCTTCTCAAGCGGCACGACCGGG
>DASPUE010000041.1:0-3957 GCA_035623055.1 Gemmatimonadales bacterium | reverse complement strand
GCGCAGGTGCCCACCTCGAGCAGCATCTCGGTATCGAATGTGGTCCGCGACTCCAGCCGCTGGGCCTCGAGCAGTTTGCCCGCCTGCCGCAGGATCTGCAGCCGCTCGGCCAGTTCCGCCCGGATGAGCTTTACCGCGCGTTCGATCGTGGGGCGCTGGGTGACGAAATGCTTGGCGGGATAGATCGCGAAGCGGTCCAGGGTCGCGGTCACTCGGCCAGTAAGGGGATCGATCTTGGTGATGCGCTCCACCTCGTCGCCGAAGAACTCCACCCGGATCGCCTGTTCCGCATACGCCGGGAAGATCTCGACCGTGTCCCCCCGTACCCGGAAGGTCCCCTGTTCGAACGCGACGTCATTCCGGCCGTACTGCACCCGCACCAGGTCGGCGAGCAGGCTATCGCGCCCCTTCTGCTCTCCCCGCTCGGCGGTGACCAGCAGGCGGCGGTACTCGACGGGGTCGCCAAGGCCGTAGATCGCGCTGACGGTGGCGACGATGACCACGTCCTCCCGTTCCATGAGGCTCGACGTCGCCCGCAACCGAAGACTCTCGATATCGGCGTTGATCGAGGCATCCTTCTCGATGTACACATCGGTCTGCGGAACGTACGCCTCGGGCTGGTAGTAATCGTAGTACGAGACGAAGTACTCGACCGCGTTGTTGGGAAGAAACTGACGCAGCTCGCCGTACAGCTGGGCGGCCAGGGTCTTGTTATGGGAGAGGACCAGGGTCGGCTTGCCATGGTTCGCGATGACGTGGGCCAGGGTCATCGTCTTTCCTGAGCCGGTCACTCCGAGCAGGGTCTGGTAACGCTCTCCCCGGATCAAGCCCGCCGTGAGCTCGGCAATGGCATGAGGCTGGTCGCCAGCTGGCTGAAAGGGAGCAACGACCTGAAGTGCGGGACTGGCCATAGGTGGGCAAATGTAACGGTATCGGTCTTTCTTCGGGAGGCTCGGTCGCCCGATTTGCGACAGCCGAACTCCCCGCTACTTGCCCGACATCCCCAGGATCTTCTTCCACGCCTCGGCGGGGACCGGCATGACCGATAGCCGCGGCATCCGGACCAGTGGCAGGTCGCTCAGCGCGGACTCCGCCTTGATGGCAGCGAGGGTGACGGGCGCGGGAAGCCGCCCAACCGGGACCAGGTCGACGACGACCAGTTTGGGATCGTCGGCGGATGGATCTGGATAGGCGGATCGCACCACTTTGGCCTCTCCTACCACGCTCTTTTCCGCGCCCGAGTGGTAGACCAGGACGAGATCACCGGTCTTCATCTCTCGCAGGTACTTGAGCGCGAGGTTGTTGCGAACCCCGTCCCAGACCGCCTTTCCCTCCTTGTCGAGGCGGTCAAACGAGTACGCCGTGGGTTCGGTCTTGAGCAGCCAGTAGGCAGGCATGGGCGATTCACAGGGTCTATGACGGAAGGGGCGAAACGATACCCGCGACTGGCGCCGCGTCAATCAGTGACGTGGCGGTTGTTACAAAGCGGGCTAGTTGGTGGGAGCCGGGACGTCCCGGCGCTCGACGTCGGTAATTCCCCGCACCCGGCGGATGGCCTTGATGACCTTCGCCAGATGGGCACGATTGTCCACCTCGACCACAATGGTGCTGAAGACAGTTCCATCCCTGGTGGACAGTTCCGCCGCCTTGACGTTCGTCCCCGACTGGCTGATCGCCTGCATGACGTCGGCGTAGAGGCCGCGGCGGTCCTCACCGCTCAAGGCCAGGCGAACAGCGAACGCCTCACCCTTGGACTCCTGCCAGTCGATCTCCACCCGTCGGCCCTCGCCGGAGAGGGTGAGCAGGTTGGGGCAGTCGGCGCGGTGAATCGAGATCCCGCGTCCCTGGGTCACGTATCCCACCACGGTATCGCCCGGCACCGGCTGGCAGCACTGGGCGTACCGCACCATCAGCCCGGACAGCCCCTGAATGCGGATGCCGGAGCCGAGCCGGATCCGGTCGATCACCCGCCCAATCACGCTGGGGCGCTGCTCCTGCAGGTCGTCAGGAGGCAGGTCCGGGAAGATCGCCCGAATGACCTGCACAATCGTGACGTCGCCGCGTCCCAACGCGACCTCCACCAGCCGGCCGTCGGCCAGACCCAAGGCACCGGCAGCGCGCTCCAGCTGCTCCGTCTCAGGGGCCGAGAGGCGGCGGCGCTTGCACTCGCGTTGCAGCAGCTCCCGTCCCAGTGCCTGAGCCTCCTGGTCCTCCTGATGCCGGATCCAGGCCTTGATCTTGTGCCGGGCCCGCGCCGTCTTCACATGGGCCAGCCAGTCACGACTCGGCTTCGGTGCCGGGCCCGTGATGATCTCCACGGTATCCCCGTTCCGGAGCTCCCGGTGTAGCGGGGCGATTCTGCCATTCACCTTGGCACCCTGGCAGCGCATCCCGACATCGGTGTGCACCATGAAGGCGAGATCGATCGGCGTGGCCCCCTTGGGGAGCTGCTTCACGTCACCCCTGGGCGTGAACACGAAGATCTCGTCCTGGAACAGGTCAACCTTCAGGAACTCGAGGAACTCCTCGGGCGTGTGCGCATCCTGCTGCAGCTCCAACAGCTGTCGGAACCAGCCGAAATGGGCCTCGATGTCGTTGCCCTTCTTGCCATCGGTCTTGTACAGCCAGTGGGCCGCGATGCCGTACTCCGCGGTCCGGTGCATCTCCTGGGTCCGAATCTGCACCTCGAAGAGATGGCCCCCGGGTCCGAAGATCGTGGTATGCAGCGACTGGTACGCGTTCGACTTGGGAGACGCGATATAGTCCTTGATCCGCTCCTGAAGAGGCGTCCAGTTGTGATGAATGATGCCCAGGACGTGGTAGCATTCCTGGACCGACTTCACGATCACGCGGATCGCCATCAGGTCGTAGATCTCGTCGAACGGCTTGTTGCGCTTCTTCATCTTCTGGTAGATCGACCAGAGATGCTTGGGCCGCCCGGTTACGTCGAACCACGAGATGCCGGCCTCCTTGAGCTCGTGCTCGAGGGGCACCTGCAGCTTTTGAATCATCTGCTCCCGCTCGGCGCGCTTGGCGACGACCTGGGCGACCAGACTGTTGTAGTCCTCGGGCTCGAGGTACTTGAAGGCGAGGTCCTCCAGCTCGGCCTTGATGCCCGCCATACCGAAGCGGTAGGCCAGCGGGGCGTAGATCTCCCGGGTCTCGGTCGCGATCCGGAGCTGCTTCTCCGGCGGCAGCGCATCCAGGGTGCGCATGTTATGCAGCCGGTCCGCCAGCTTGATGATGATGACCCGCGCATCCTTGGCGATCGACAGCAGCAGCTTCCGGTAGTTCTCGACTTGCTGCTCGGCCGTGGACCGGAAGGTCAGGCTGGCAATCTTGGTGAGCCCGTCCACGATGCCGGCCACTTCCGGGCCGAACTCGCGGGCGATTTCCTCGGTGCGAATATCGGAGTCCTCGACCACATCGTGCAGCAGCGCGGCGACGATCGAGGTGGTGTCGAGCAGCTGTTCCACCAGGGTCTTGGCCACGGCGATCGAATGCTGGATGAAATCCTCACCGGACATCCGCTTCTGGCCCCGGTGGGCCGAGGCGCTGAACCGGAGGGCACGATCGATCTGCTCGAGATCCAGCCGGTCGGCGTGGCGCTCGAGCAGGGTTCGAAAGTCCGGTGCGATATCAGGCAGCGTTCCTGTCACAAGAGTCCCGCGGTTACAAAGCTCAAAAACCGGTCGCCTGCCACGATCACATGGTCGTACACCGGGAGATCCAGCAGCCGGCCCGCCTCGACCAGTTGGCGGGTCACCGCCCGGTCCTCCGGCGAGGGCGTCGGATCCCCGCTCGGATGATTGTGCACCACGATAATGCCGGCGGCGGCCTCGGCGATCGCCGCCCGGAAGACCTCTCGTGGGTGCACCAGCGCACTGTTCAGCAGCCCCCGGGTCACCAGCACGTCCCGCCGAACCCGGCTCTGGCTGTCCAACGCGAGGACATGGA
>DASPUE010000040.1:0-8340 GCA_035623055.1 Gemmatimonadales bacterium | reverse complement strand
CGAGCCGAGCCTCGTAGGCGAGATCGGGGGCGGGTCGGCGACTTCGCTCGAACACCGGGATGCTTTCACTGGGTGCGCGTACGCCCCGGGCCACTGCCGCCAGCAGTTCGGGGCCGCGCCGCCGCAGCTGGTCCGCTGATAGGGCCTTGAGCTCGCGGAGCGCCGCTTCGTCCGCGGGCATCGCCTTGGCCATGGTCAGCATGGCTTCGTTCATCAGCACTCGAAAGGGCGCCCGATCGAGTTGGGCGGCCATCTGCTCCCGCCAGGCGAACAACTCCCGCAGCACCGCGAGCTGGTGTCCCTTGAGGGCCCGGGCCCCCTTGAGCCGCAGGTAGGCTTCCTCCGGTGGACCGGTCGTGGTCCAGCGCACCTGTTCCAGCAAGCGAAACTCCTCCTCGGCCCAATGCCATCGTCCGGCACGGATCAACGCTTCCTTGAGGATGTCGCGGAGCCTCGGGAGGTATCTGGTATCGTCGGCGGCGTACTCGAGCATGCCGGCCAGCAGGGGCCGCACCGACCAGTCCGCTCGCTGGTACTTCTTGTCGAGGGTGACGCCGAGGTACTTCTCCAGCAGGGCGGCGAGTCCGATGCCGGGTTCGTTGAGCAGTTGGGCGGCGATCCGGGTGTCGAACAGGTTGGTGGCAGTGTAGCCGTAGTCCCGGTGCAGAATGCGCAGGTCGTAGTCGGCATCGTGGAAGATCACTTCCACTGCCGGATCGGCCAGGAGCCGGCCCAGCGCGCCGAGATCGGCTACGGCCAGGGGATCCACCACTGCGGTGGCGTCCCGCGTGGAAAGCTGGACGAGGTAGATACGGTCCCGATAGCGGTGGAAGCTTGCCGCCTCGGTGTCGACCGCGAGCAGTGACGTGCCGGTGAGCGTTGCCGCGAACCGATCGAACGCGGGCTGCGAATCGAGGTATACGTAGGCGCGCGCCGGCGCCGGCGCATCACTCACGCGCACTGACCATCTCGAGGCCCGCGGCGATCTCGTCCAGGGCCTTGGACAAGACCTTGAAGAATTCGGCGTCCAGCTCGGGCTTGCCGCCCATCGCGGCATCGACCTGGATCTTGCGCGCCAGCCGGGCGGCGTGCCGGATATAATCCGTGTTCGGTTTCATGGCATCATGCCGGATGCAGGGTGAGGGTGTGCGAACCGCCGCTGCAATCTAGTCGGGTGGTCGCGGCCCTCGTCCCTGCGTCTGGCGTTCACCCGGGCTTCCGGCCTCGCGCTTCGTGCACCTGCCGATCTCGGCCTTTGCGCCACGCCTCCCTCCCCGTCTCTCGCTGGGGTCCTTCCCTTCCCCCGTCGAGGAACATCCACGACTCGCGGCGCGCCTCGGGCTCGCCTCGCTCGTGATCAAGCGCGACGATCTCAACGGAAGCCGCTTCGGGGGCAACAAACTCCGAGCTCTGGAGTGGCTGCTTCCTGCCACGGGTCCCGCCATCGTCACCATGGGCGGCTACGGATCCACCTGGTGCGCCGCCCTGGCGAGCGCCGGTCGAAGTAACGGTCGGAGCGTCTACGCCGCGCTCTTCCCGCAGCCATGGAGCCCCACGGTGGAAGGCGCGTTGTCGGTCACCGCCAGCGAGGGGCAAGTGTCGCTCGCAGGTTCACGCGCGGCGCTCCCGCTGGCAGTGGGCCGGGCTTGGCTCGCGGCGCGGAGGGAGGGAGCGGTCTCATGGCTCCCTGCCGGCGGCGCGACACCACTCGCAGTCCTGGGAAGCGCGAACGCCGCCTTGGAGTTCGTCGCCCAGCAAGCGGAGGGTAAGATCCCCCTTCCGGACGCCATCGTCGTCCCCTTCGGTTCAGGTGCGACGGCGGCGGGACTCCTGATTGGAATGCGGCTGGCCGGGTGGGAGGGAACCGTCTGCGCAGTGCGGGTCGCCGAGCCTTGGTTCGCTACGTCAGGCCGGATCCTCGCTCTGGTCAGGCGGACGACGAGGCTGCTCTCGAGGAGCGGTGCCCGAGTGCCGGTCGGGCCCGCTCGACTCCGGGTGGTCTCCGACCAGCTAGGCGCCGGATATGGTCACCCGACACCGGCGGGGATCGCGGCGCAGGTGATGCTCGCTGGTGAGGGGATCACGGTCGATCTCACCTATGGCGCCAAGGCCTGGGCCGCACTCGCAGGTCTTGCCGCTTCCTTCCCGCACCTCTGCTTCTGGCATACCTTTGACACGAGACTCGCGCCCAGGCTCTCGCGCGAGGATTCCCTCCTGCGAAAGGCACGCGCGCGCGCGGAGACGCTGTGGCCCCATCAGAAATTGACCTGACGGTCTATCCCGATGAGTGCGATGCCTACGGCCATCTGAATCAGGCGGCATTTCTCGCGCTGTTCGAACGGGCCCGCTGGGAGATGCTCGCCCGCGGACCCGGCATGGATTTCTTCACCCGGCAAGGGGCGTGGCCGGCAGTGCGAAAGTCCGTGGTGGAGTACCACGCGCCGGCGTTCCCAGGAGACGTGCTGCGGTTCTCTCAGGTGCTGGTGCACCTCGGCCGGACCAGCTTCACCTTGCGGCAGACGGCCCGCCGCGTGCGCGATGATGTACTCATGGCCACTGCCGAGCTGGTCTTCGTCTGTGTCGACCAGCAGGGCGCCCCGGTGCCCGTGCCGGAGTCCCTGCAACAGATGATGGCCGACCGCCAGCTACCCGGGAACCTGCGACGCATCGCGGTGAACGGCGTGAACCTGGCCGTGGACGTCCGGGGGGACGGCCCTGCCATCCTTTTCATTCACGGCTATCCCCTCGACCACACGCTCTGGGAGCATCAGCTGGCGCATCTCGATGGCTGGACGCGAATCGCACCCGATCTGCGTGGCATGGGGCAGTCCGACGCGCCGGACCTTGGCTACAGCATGGCCACCTATGCGGAGGATCTGCTGGCCCTGCTCAACACCCTCGGTGTCGATCGCGCCGTAGTGTGCGGAGTATCCATGGGCGGGTATGTGGTCTTCGAGATGGTACGTCGGGCCCGTGAGCGAATTCGAGGACTGGTGCTGATCAACACTCGGGCCGAACCCGACACCGCGGAGGGCCGGCGAGCGCGGGACACTGCGGCGGCGCAGGCCCGCGAAGGCGGTGCCGAGTCGATCGCGAGTGCCATGCTGCCTCGACTGCTTTCGAAGTCCACCCGGTCCGAGCACCCGGAACTGACGGAGCAGGTGCGACGGATGATGGAAGGCACGCCGGTCGCCGGAATCCTGGGCGCGTTGGGTGCGATGCGGGACCGGCCTGACAGCGGGCCGCTGCTTCCCAGTCTGGGGGACGTGCCGACCCTGGTGATCGCCGGAGAAGAAGACCAGATCACCCCGAGAGATCGCGCGCAGGCCATGGCCGACACCGTACCCGGCGCGCGGCTGGCGGCGCTTCCCGGCGTCGGTCATTTGGCCCCGACGGAACGCCCGGAGACGGTAACGGCGCTGCTGGCCGATTTCCTCGCTGCAGTGGGCCGCGCCGGATAGGCTGCAACCTTTCTAGGGGTCCCTGCGTCTATATCCTTGAGCGCCGGCCGCCCACTGACAGGTGGCACCGACGCTTGGAGAAGTACCCTTCCACTCTCGCTCCGGGACCGCGGCCAAGCAGTTCGGTTCCGGGGCGCCTCTCTTTATCAGGACCGGCTGTTCGGCGGGATGACGAGTTCCGTCACACCTCTATCAAACATGGCCCGAAAGCGAACGACCCTCCAGCAGGTCCGGAGGGTCGAGTCGCATCGCGTGTGATAGCCGTGGACTCTCAGCCGATAGCCGCGGCCTATTTCTTCGGCTTTCCCGGAGGTGTTTCGCTGTTGAAGACCTCGCGGTTCTTCTCGATATAGCTCTGCATGTTGGCCGGCACATCCTCCTCCGGGAAGATGGCAGTGACCGGGCATTCGGGCTCGCAAGCGCCACAATCGATGCACTCATCGGGGTGGATGTACAGCATGTCCTCCCCCTCGTAGATGCAGTCCACAGGGCAAACATCCACACACGCGCGATCCTTGACGCCGATACAGGCTTCAGTGATCACGTAGGTCATACCGCTGCTCCTCTTCGGGGAAGCCTGCGAAACACGATTCGTCCGCGCACGGAGGGGTGACGGGAGCCAAGTATTACGGGTCGCTGAGGCCTCGCGCAAGGGGTCGATTATGTTATGGCCCATGCGCCCGTTAACAATTCCGCGCGCCGCGCTGGTGGCAAGCTGTCTCGGAGCGATGCCATCGCCGCTCGCCGGGCAGGACTGCGCTCCGCAGCGGCCGCTCGCCCTGGTGCTCTCGGGCGGGGGGGCGAAGGGGCTGGCCCATATCGGCGTGCTGCGGGTGCTGGACAGCCTCGGCATTCGGCCGGACCTGGTGGTTGGCACCAGCATGGGCTCGATCGTCGGCGCGATGTACGCCAGCGGCTACACCCCGAACCAGATGGAGGCCGCGGCGCAGGGGCTCAATCTGGCGCGCATGTTTGGACACGATGATCCCCGGGTCCCCCGATCGATAGGAGACCATCGTCCCGTCATTACCTGGCAGCCCGGCGGCGCTGGGTTCCGCACCGGCGAAGCGGCCGGCCGCCAGGCATCGGTCAGTGCCGCGCTCAACCGGGTGCTCCTCACCGGCAACTTCGTCGCCCGCGGTGACTTCGACTCGCTCCCGATTCCCTTCCGAGCGATCGCCACCGATCTACGCAATCGGGAGGAGGTGGACCTCGCGCGGGGCGACCTCGCTCGCGCAGTTCGAGCCAGTATGGCGGTGCCGCTGGTGTTCGATCCCGAGCGCATTGGTGGGCGCGACCTGGTGGACGGCGGGATTGCCGCCAACGTCCCCATCGCCGCAGCCCGCCGTGCCGGAGCGGCCCAGGTGATCGTCTCGGATGTGAGTTGGCAGCCGCCTGACAGCGTGAGGGCCAGTGACCCCCTCGTCGTAGCCGATCTGCTCGTCGCCTACCTCTTCACCCAGCCGCTCGATTCCCTCGGCCCCGACGACCGCGTGGTGCGGCCGCTGGTGGATTCCTTCCCCACCCTCGACTTCTCGCCAGAGAGGATCACGGAGATCATCCGGCGCGGTCACGATGCCGCCGCTGCCGCGTTCGCGGGGGCCCCGGTCTGCACCGACGCGAAGCGGGCGGCAGTGCGCCGCAACGCCTATCGGATTGCCCGCATCGAAGTCACCGAGGCTCCTTCCGGGCACGAGGAAATAATCCGCCAGCAGCTCGGGATCGCCGAGGGTGATTGGCTCAGCCTCCCGGACCTCAGAGAGCACCTGCGGGCCGTCGCCGCCGGCGACGACTACGTGGAGGTCTGGCTGCAGCCATCGGGCCCTCCCGACTCCCTCACGCTCTCGGTCGCCGTCCGCCCCGCTCCGCCGCGACTCGCGGCGCTGGGGCTGGGATACGACAATGACATTGGCGGACAACTCTGGCTCGCCGCCGTCGACCGTGGCGCCTTACTCCCGGGGTTCGAAACGTCCGCCTCGGTGACCCTGGGCGAACTGCGCCAGGAGCTGGGTCTCGGGCTTCGCACCGCCCAGCGAGGGCGACATCCCCGTCGCCCGGTGCTGAGCGGCCTGATTGCCCGCGAGGTCGTTCGTCAGTTCACGCCGTCCGGGGCGTCCGCACCGGAAATCGTGACCCGTGAGGCGATCGGATGGCTGGGCTGGGAATTCGGTATTGGACGGGAGTGGCTGATCACATTGGCGGGGTACGGTCATGCGTGGGACGCGCCCGGTTCGAACCGGGCCAATGGGCTGGGCGGAGTCCTTCGCCTGGCCAGCGGACCGCGATTCCGGCCCAACGGGATCTGGGGCGAGGCGGTGGTGACCAATGCCTACCGTCGAGTGCAGGCGGAAGGCAGACAGAGTATCCCGTTGGGTCTGGGTGTGCGCATGACGCCGGGCTTTCGCTTCGGATGGGGAGAACGGCTGCCGCTCGAGACCACCTTTCCCCTGGGGGGGATGGACGGCTTTCCGGGTCTCAACATCGGCGAGCGTCGGGGTGATCGTGAGGCCCTCGCTTCCCTGCTTTTCACTCGGAGACTGCTGGGTCCGGTGGAACTGAGGCTCTCCGGCGAGAGTGGTCAGACCGCGGTCGGGGGGGCTGTGATCCCGGAGGGAAGGTGGGAAACCGGCGGACGCTTCGGGCTGGGGGCCGATACCCCCCTTGGTCCGATCCGGGTCGAGTACGGTGTCTCGCGGGGCGGTCGAAACGGAGCGTTGGTCAGGCTGGGGGATTGGTTCTAACCTGCGCGGCGACCCCGGGGAGGTTCCCGGGGCGCCGCGCTTGGCCATACCGGGCTCAGCTTCCGCCGAGCAGTTTCTTCTTGAAGCCCTCCCCCGGCCCCGGCTTGGGACCGATCCAGCAAAGCAGCATCGCGTCGGCAAAGTCCTTCCCCTCGATCGTTCCCTTCTCCTTGCCGGCCACCTCCACCACGGTGCCCTTCTCGGGGGTATACGTGAAGACGAAGCGCTCCCCGTCCTTGATATCGTCCATGAGATCGCAGAGCCGGGTGAACCGGGGCTTGAGGGCAGCGGCATTCTGAGGCGAGTTGTCCTCGAGTCCCTCGTTCCAGGCGTCGCAGACTTTGTCCTTCCCGACATCACGGACGAAGTGCATGACCATCCGCCGGGGGGCGTCGACGGCGACGATCTCGTCGGGATTGGAGGAGTGAGTGCTGAGGTAGAGGCCGGCGACGTATACTTTGAAGATCGCCTTCTTGCGAAGAGCCAGGCCATTGAGGACGAGCGGGCGGCCATCGACTTCGATGGTTTCCGACATCGTCACGCCGTTCAGCGAAGTATCGGCGGGCCAGGCGGGCGCGGGAGAGGCCGCTAGCAGGGCGGTCGCGAGAAGCAGCATAAAGAACCCTCACATACGGTGGAAGACTGGCGCATCCGCCGGCCAAGTTGGCCCCGCCGTCCCTACTTGGCAACCTTCGGATCGGGGCCGATGAGCTGGACGCTGTTAGGGATGAGACGGACCCGCGCCCCGGCTGGTATTTGCACGTACAGGTCCCGCCCAGTGGCGGTGAGTGCGGGGTATTGGCTCCCGATGTTCGCCAGCACCGGCGCCAACAAAGCCTCCGGCACAGGGATTCCACTCACCGTGGCGCCCCGGAGGTGGAATCGCACCGCCTCACTCCCAGCGGAGAGCAACTCAATCTGGGCTTCTAGCCGACTCGCGGCCGGAAGCAGGATGAGCAGGGCGGACAGTGCCTGTCGCGCCTCGGCGGGAAGGTCGGAGATCCGGCCACCGAGCGTGAGCAGGCTCGTATCCGCGGAGACCCGAAACCCGAAATCGGGGGGCAGGGTGGTGACGCCCAGCCGCGCCATCAGGTAGGCGGTGAAATCCCCCGGGTCCACGTCCGCGCTGCGGAGCCGCCGGTCGACGAAAACAGAATCGACCATGGCGGAGGCCCGCTGAATGCCTCCCTGGGTGATGGGACGCGGCGCCGGATCGGCATGTTGCGTTTGGGCGGCCAGAGGGACAGCGACGCATAGCGCGACCAGCGACGCTTGCAGGAGGCGCGCGGTGTCGCGCCGGGACCTGCGGCTCCATATTGGACGGGCCGGGCCCAGGCGGCCCGGCCTCAGCCCCGACCCCGGAGGGTGCATGGAATGGTCGATCATCGGCATCAACTTTCTGTACGCGGTGCTCGGTGTGGTCCTGATGTACCTGTCCTACCGCGCGGTGGACAAGCTCACCCCCGAGGTGAATTTCTCGGAGGAGCTCAAGAAAGGGAATCTCGCCGCGGCCATCTTCATCGCGGCGATCTTTCTGGCGATCGCCGTGATCATCGGCGGAGCACTGCATTGAAAAGGGTGATGCTGGTGCTGCTGGCGGGGTCGCTGCTGGCCGCCCGAGCCGAGGGCCAGCGGCCGACGGAGCGATACGATCAGACCTTCCGGAAGTATACCAAACGGTTCTTTGGCGCGGGCTTCGACTGGCGTCTGTTCAAGGCCCAGGCAATGACCGAGAGCAACCTGAACCCGAATGCGCAGAGCTGGGTGGGGGCGCGCGGCATCATGCAGCTCATGCCATCGACGTTTCTGGAGATCCAGACGAAGAACCCGAGCTGGACCACGATCGATGACGTGGAATTGAATATCGCCGCCGGGATCTACTACGACCGGCGGCTGTGGCTGCAGTGGCAGGACGACTCGGTGGAAAAGCAGGACCACCGGCACTTCATGTTCGCGAGCTACAATGCCGGCCGGATCCCCATCCTCAAGGCCCAGGATCTGGCCCGTACCCACACCCTCGACCCACGCTTCTGGGCCAGCATCGAGACCGTCGCGCCGGAGGTTCCCGGGTGGCGGCACGAAGAGACCCTCACCTACGTGCGTCGCATTTCGGAGAATGTGGGCCGCATGGACCCGCG
>DASPUE010000039.1:0-5221 GCA_035623055.1 Gemmatimonadales bacterium | reverse complement strand
CCCAGCGGCCAGGAGGACGCTCAGGCCGTAGCAGACGCGGCGGATCCCGCGGCGCAGGGTCTCGGTGCGCGGAGGCATGCCCATCACCAGGCCGCTCCGTGACCGGCTTGGCGCTGGTGGCGCACCGCGGTAGATAATGTTCGGACCTCGTCGCCGTGTGGCATGGCTCGGGGAGGCGGAATGTGTGAGGCGGTCACTGCCGCCGTCATCTACTACAGGCGCGATTGCGCGCGTTGCCGTCGGCATCAACCCGGGGCAGTGTGCCCGGAGCGAGCGACCAAGGAGTCAGGAACGCGCGGATCATCCGTGCCCGCGGTAGGGACGCTGAAACGTGGCGCTCCCTGTGAAGTGGCGCAAGATGATACAAGACCTACATCTCAGCCTGAACCGGGGCTACCCTTGCAGCTATGGGACTCTTTGACTGGATCCGACGGGCCCCGGCGGGCCCGCTCATCGTACTGAGCAACCGCGAACCGTTCGTCCATCAGCGGGCCGAGAACGGCTCGCTCGCGGTCGCGTCACCGGCCGGGGGGCTCACCTCCGCCCTGCAGCCGCTCATGGCCGCCGGCGGTGGAACCTGGGTGGCTTGGGGATCGGGTTCCGCGGACTTCGACGTGACCGATGCGGGTGACACCGTTCAGGTCCCCCCCGAGCGACCCGCCTACCGCCTGAGGCGCCTCCGTCTCTCACCAGCCGAGATCGCCGGATACTACCTTGAGACTGCCAACCGCGCCCTCTGGCCCCTCTGCCATTCCCAGCTGACCCGGTTCGTCTTCGATGCCGCGGACTGGCTGGTGTATCGGCGCGTCAATGAGCGTTTCGCCGCCGCCGCGATCGCGGAATCCGGAGGCCATTCGGCGGTCTGCTGGGTGCAGGACTACCACCTGGCCCTGGTACCCGGCATCCTGCGACGGGTCCGCCGCCTCTTCGTCCATCAGTTCTGGCACATCCCCTGGCCTCCACCGGACATCCTGCGGGCGATGCCTACCGCTCGGACCCTCCTCCGGGGACTGCTGGGCAACCACCTGCTGGGATTCCAGACGGCCGGAGACGTGCGAAATTTCCTGACCAGCGTGCGGCGGTTCGTCCGGGGCGCGGTAGTGGATCCCGCGCGGGGGCTGGTGCGGCACCGGGGCGAACGCACCCTGGTGCGAGACTACCCGATCTCGGTGGATGTTGCGGCGTTCACCGAGCGCGCCGCCTCCGCCACCACGGAAGCGCTCGCGCGGCGGATCCGGCAGGATGCCCTCCCCCGGGGAGGACAGCTGCTCCTCGGCGTGGACCGCACCGACTACACCAAGGGGATTCCCCGGCGCTTCCAGGCGCTTGTCCGGCTGCTGGAGGCACATCCCGAGCTTCGCGGGAAGGTGACCCTGCTGCAGATCGGGGTTCCCACGCGGACCGATGTTCCCGAGTACGCCGAATACGAGGAATCGGTGGCGCGCGACGCCGAGGGGATCAATGCGCAATTCGCCGCGGGGGAGTGGGCCCCGATCCGGCTGGTGCGGGAGAGCATCGATCAACCCACGCTGGTTGCGTACTATCGGGCGGCGGATGTGTGCCTCGTGTCGCCGTTGCTGGATGGCATGAATCTCGTGGCCAAGGAATTTGTCGCCTGCCAGCAGGGGCGCCTGGGTGTGCTGGTGCTGAGTCGGTTCGCGGGCGCCGCGAGGGAAATGCGCGAGGCGCTGCTGGTCAACCCCTACGACATCGGCGCGGTTGCGGAGACACTCTACCGGGCCGTGACGCTGGCGCCCGAGGAGCGGGAACGCCGAATGTCGCTGCTCCGGCGCCGCCTGGAACGGCACACCATTCAGGATTGGATGAGTGACATCTTCGCGGAGGTGGCTCGGCTCCGCCCCGCGACGTGAGCTCGGCCCTTAGCCGGGGACGGGCGGCGCGGGGGGCTTTCGAACAGCTGGCCCGGGCACAGAGGCCAGTGCTCTTTCTGGATCTCGATGGGACCCTGGCACCGCTGGTGGCCCGCCCGATGACAGCCCGGGTACCCCCCAGTACCCGACGCATCATTCAACGGCTGCGACGCGGCGGCGCGACTGTAGTGCTCGTCTCGGGACGTTCCGTAGTAGGTGTGCAGCGCGTCGCCCAGATGCGGGTCGACGCGATCCTGGGCGACCACGGCGCTCGCCTCTGGCGGGGTGGCCAGACCAGGACCTGGCTCCCGGCCAATCGGTCACGGTTCCTTCGGATCGCCGGCCGGGTCGCACCCCGGCTGGCCCGAATGCGGGGTGTCCGATTGGAGCAGAAGGATCGTTCGTTCGCGATTCATCTGCGACTGCCCCACGTGAGCAATGAATCGACCAGCAGAAGGATCACCAGGTTGCTCGAGGCGGAGGGCATGCGGGTCCTGCGGGGCCGCCGGGTGTTGGATGCCCAGCTCCCGGGGGTGGATAAGGGACGCGCGGTGCGCCGGTGGCTCCGCCAGAATCCCCGCATCGATGCCGTTCTCTACGCCGGCGACGACACCACGGATCACGACGCCTTCCGCGCACTCGGGAGCCGCGCGCTCACCATCGCCGTTGGACCCCGCCTGCATGGCGCCCTGCTGCGGAGCCGTGATCCCGCAACCTTCGCGGCGTGGCTCGGCAGGCTCGCCGAGGCGCGGCTTGCCCGATGAATGTTTCGGCGCCGTCCATCTCCGAATACGGCGTGATCGGCGACATGCGGACCGCCGCCCTGGTGAGTCGCCAGGGTGGGATCGATTGGTGCTGCCTGCCCAGGTTCGACAGCGGCAGCGTATTCGCGGCGCTTCTCGACCCCCAGCGCGGCGGGACCTGGCAGATCCAACCCGCGGAACCGTTCCAGTCCACCCAGCGGTACCTCACCGGTACCAATGTTCTGCAGACCACCTTCGCGACTCCTGAGGGAGAAGTCGTCCTGACCGACTTCATGCCGGTCGCCGAGGGGAGGCCGGCCTCCGCCCATCCTGAGATTCACCGCCGCATCCATGGGGTTCGTGGCACGGTCACGATGCGCATGCGGTTCATGCCCCGATTCGAGTACGCCTCCCGGGCCACCCGCCTGGAAGCGCTCGGCGCTGGTCTCTTCGCCAGTGATCGCACCGACCAGGTGGTGACGCTTTCGAGCGCCCGCGGGTTCGACTGGCGGGTGGAGCAGGGCGCAGCCGAGACGGAGTTCCCGCTGGCCGCCGGTGACACCCGCTGGCTGATCCTTCGCTACGATGATGACGACGTGCATCCGGTGGACCGCTACGAGAGCGCCGCGAAACTCGAGGCGACGGCGGCATACTGGCTCCGCTGGAGTTCCCGCGTCCGCTACGCCGGCCCATGGCGGGAGGCGGTGGAGCGCTCCGCGCTGGCTCTCAAGCTGCTGACTCATGCGGAGAGCGGCGCGATCATCGCCGCACCTACGACCTCGCTTCCCGAGGTGATAGGGGGATCGCGCAACTGGGACTATCGGTTCGTCTGGCTCCGGGATGCGGTCTTCACCCTCTCCGCGCTGGAGCGCGTCGGACACCCGGAGGAGGCCGGGGAATTCATGCGCTTCCTGCGGCGGGTCTGCCGGCACGAGGGGGGCGGCCACCTGCAGATCATGTACGGGGTGGACGGCCGGCGTGACCTGAGCGAGCGACAACTGGAGCACCTCGCAGGGTACCGCGGGTCGAGGCCGGTACGCGTGGGGAATGGGGCGGTCCACCAGCTCCAGATGGATGTCTACGGAGCGGTGCTCGGTGCAGCCAATCTCTGGCGACGGCACCACGACCTGAGCGAAGGCACCTGGCGGAGCCTCCGCCCGCTGGTGGACTGGGTGAGCGCCAACTGGTATCGCCCCGATTCGAGCATCTGGGAGGTCCGGGGAGAACCCCGCCACTATGTCTACAGCAAGGTGATGAGCTGGGTGGCGCTCGACCGCGGTATCCGTATCGCGACCGATCTCAACCTGGCAGGCGACTTCGATGCCTGGGCCTCCGCGCGCGACGCGCTTCGGGCCGAGATTCTCGAGCGGGGCTGGAATCCGGTCAAGCAGACGTTCATACAGGCGTACGATCACCCGGACACCCTCGACGCCGCTCAGCTCACCATCGGCATGGTGGGCTTCCTGCCCTGGGACGATCCGCGGGTGATCTCCACCGTCCGGGCGGTTCAGCGGGAGCTTACCTCGAGCGATGGTGAGCTGGTCTTCCGATACCGCACGGCCGATGGACTGGACGGCGAGGAGGGTGCGTTCTCCATCTGTACGTTCTGGCTGGCGCAGTCGCTGCTCCGAATCGGGGACCGGCCGCAGGCCGAGCGGCTCTTTCGCCGGATGCTCACCCATGCCAACCACGTGGGGCTGTACTCGGAGGAGATCGATCCCGCGGGGGGAGAGTTTCTGGGGAACTTTCCGCAGGGATTCACCCACTTGGCCCTGATCTCCTGCGCGGTCGCACTCGCGGAAAGCGCCGGCGAATCAGCTGGCGCCGACCAGCCGTCGGCCTCCGCCGTTTCCGACTGAGGTTCCAACCCCCTTGGTGAAAAAAGAGCGCCCCGGAATTCCGGAGCGCTCCTTAAGGAAACGCCGATCAGCCGTTCCCGCTGATTACCGCTTCTTCTTCTTGCCGCCCTTCTTCTTGGCGGCCTTCTTCGAGCTCTTCTTCGCCGCCTTCTTCTTGGCGGGCTTCTTCTTCGCGGCCTTGCGGGCTGACTTCTTGGCCGCCTTCTTGGCCGCCTTCTTCTTGGCAGCTGGCTTGCGCGCGGCGGGCTTTGGTGCGGCCGCCGGGCTCGCCGCGGGAGAGGGCGGAGCCGGTGGCGGCGGGGGTGGTTCCGCCGGAGTCGGCGACGGGTCCATCCACCCCGAGTCCGACCAGCTCATCTCCATATCGTGCAGCTCGGCCATGGGCGCTTCCTCCAGAGACTGCCGCGGCGCGGGACCCGCCGCCGGTGACGCGGGCGATCTGCGCCCGCTCGGAGACCGCTGATAAGATGCACTTCTTCGCTGTCAGTGCAAGGCGGGATGCTGAATGTGATGCCGCTCCCTCATCACCGGTTCACCTGACACCTCGTGATGCTCCGCGACCCGGGGGCGCTGCGGTCCTGGCGGGCGGCTTGTACCAGTGTAAGTCATTGTGATAAAAAGTCTTACGAGAGTCGAGGTGTCGATGCGAAGCGCGCTGGGGCTCGGGCTTCTCCTGGTCGCAGGCCCGTTGGCAGGCCAGGACTCTCTGTATCGCTATTCCATCCGACGGGACTCGCTCGTGATGGCT
>DASPUE010000038.1:0-4031 GCA_035623055.1 Gemmatimonadales bacterium | reverse complement strand
GGTCCACGATGCTCGTGACCTGGGCCACCCGGGGATCAGCCCGGAGCGAATCGGAAATCGTCTTAAGGCCGCGCAAGCTGGTGGCGCTGAGCACCGACTGTCCTGCGGGGACTTCCACCAGCATGCGCACCGGCAGGATGATGTTTGATATGCCCATCCGGTCCAGCGCCTGCACGCCCTGCCCGGCCTCAGTGGCCGTCGGCCACCAGTTGCGCGAAGGCAGGCCGACCTTGATCGAGAACACCGGGGCGGTGAGGATCGCAATCACCGAGCCTCCCACGACCAGCGCTCGCCGCGGATGCCGGCCCAGGTTCCGGGCCCAACGTTCCCACGCAGTTGGGGCGTGGTACCAGGTGAGGCGGCGCGCCAGCCAGCGCGGCCGGTCGATCTGACGGCCGAGCACCGCCAGCAGCGCAGGCAACAGCGTCGTGGAAAGCGCGACCGCGACCGCGACCACTACCAAGCCGCCAATGCCGACGCTCTGGGTCTCTACCAGGGGGGTCAGCAGCAGAGCCGCGAACCCGACGATGACCGTCATCCCCGACGTCAGTACGGCAGCGCCCGCGGTGCTGAGCGCCCGAGCTGCGGCGTCCTGGCGCCTCAGCCCGCGGTTCAGTTCTTCACGGAAGCGGGTGACGATCAGCAGGGAGTAGTCGATGCCGACGCCCAACCCCAGCATGGTCGTCATGTTGAGGACGAAGACCGACATCGGCGTGAAGGCGGCCAGGATCACCACGATGGCCAGAGTGATCCAGATCGCGAGGAAGCCAATGATGAGCGGGAGCAACGCGGCGACCAGGGCGCCGAAGGCGAGGAGCAGGATGCCAGCGGTGAGTGGCAACAGACGTATCTCGCCGCGCCGGCTATCTGCAGCGACGACAGTGCGGACGTCCAGGTCGAGCGGCGAGCGCCCGGTCACCCGAACCCGGAAGGCTCCAGTGTCGACGGCTGTCTGGGTGAATGCCTCGCGAACCAGCGCCCGGACTGGCTCGACCAGTTTCCCGACCCCTTCGCCGTCCTCACCGTTGATGCCCAGGACCAGGAAAGTTCCCTTGCCGTCGCGTCCGAGAAAGGTGGAATCGTGAGTGGACCGGAACGACGCGACAGTGGTGATGTAGGATTGGCGCTGAAACTTCGCGATGAGGCTGTCGAGCAGCAGCGCAGCGGGAGCGCTATCGACCGAGCCCGGTGCCTCCAGGGTGACTGCGAAGAAATCGTTCAGGGGCTTGGCGAATCGCTCCCGGAGCATCCGGTCGGCGGCGGAGGCCTCCGTCTCCTCCCGGGAACCGCCGCGCACATTGAGCACCTGCACCACCTGGGGGGACTTCTCGGCCGCCACGTAACCCAGGACCGTCCAGAAAACGATGATGGCCCAGCGCCAGCGGATCAGGGCCCGCGATACGGGGAAAGCCACGTGCTGGGAAACTCCCGGGAAAGGGGCCGGCGGGTGGGTGCGGCTGGCGCAATTCTAGAGGGCGACCCCCGGGGACGCTAGCGGTGGCGCCCGGCCGCATCAGGTCCCGATATTTGGGCCAAGATGCTCCGCCGCCTCCTCGCCGGACTCCTGCTCGCACTGGTCGCCGTCGCCGTTACGGCACGGGTGGAGCGGCAGCTGCGGTCGGCTCCCAAGCCGGCCCTGCCGGCGCCGAGCGAGGGCACTCAGCGGGAGCTCACCCTGAGTCCGGCCGATGGTGACCATGTCCGGCGCCACGCGATCGATTTCCCCGGACCGCCTCCCGTGCCCCTCGATTCGTCCGCTCGAGCTACCGCCCGCCTTCGACTTGGCGTCGAGCTCGAGCGGCATTACCTGGATTCGCTGTTCGCCCGCTCCGATTCCGTCGTCCGCCATTGGCCAGTGGACGGCCCGCCGATCGCGCTCTCGATCGTCCCCGGAGGGCCTTCGGGATTCCTGCCGGAAATGACGGCGGAGGTCCGTCAGGCCCTGGATGCCTGGTCACCCGCGATGGTTGGGGTCCGCTTTGTCGAGCAGGACGATACCGTGGGCGCCGCGATGGTCATCCGGTGGACGGACACGCTCGAATCCGATCGGGCCGGCGCGACGGATGTCACCTGGGACCGGGCCGGACGGATCCGCCACGTGCTGGTCAACCTAACGACTCGCTCACCCTCCACTGGGCGACCGTATGCGCCCGAGACTCGCAGGGCCATTGTGCTCCACGAGCTCGGGCACGCGCTCGGCCTGCCCCACTCGAGTCATCAGGAGGACGTGATGTATCCGGTCGCGACCGCGACGGAGCTTACCGATCGGGACCGCTTCTCGCTTCACCTGCTCTACGAACTTCCAATCGGCTGGGTCGGGGCTGGGAATCGGGTGACGAGGTGAAGTTATTGGTAGTGGCGACAACTACGCTACTGGCCGCCCCGCTTGCCGCTCAATCCACCTCCTTCCGCATAGCTGATTCTCTCGTCGAATCAGGCATCCGGCGAGGCATCTATCCCGGCGCGGTGCTGGTCGTGGGGAATCGAGCGGGCACCATGCATGCCCGCGGATTCGGGCACCTCACCTGGGCCCGCTCCTCGCCGCTTCCGAACCCAGACTCCACGCTGTGGGACCTGGCCTCGCTCACCAAGGTGGTCGCGACGACGCCGGCGGTCATGCGGCTGGTGGATCAGGGGCGGGTCGACCTCAAGGAACCGATTTCCCATTACCTGCCCCGTTTCATCGGCGGAGGGAAGGAACAGGTGACCGTTCGCCAGCTCCTTGACCATACCAGTGGACTGCCTGCCTACGTTGAGTTCTTCCACCTTGCTCCGACCCGGGACAGCATGATCACGCTGCTGTACCGGACACCACTGCGGCGCCCGCCGGGAACGGCTGTCGAGTACAGTGACCTCAATTTCCTGCTGCTGGGACTCCTGGTGGAAAGCCTCTCGAGCGAGCCGCTCGACCGGTTCGTCATCCAAGAGGTACTTGAGCCGGCCGGGATGCTGCGCAGCCGATACCGCCCTGGTGATTCCTTGAGCAGGTACACGGCGCCGACGGGCCAATGGCGGGGCCGCCCGGTCTGTTGCCAGGTCAATGACCAGAACGCGGCCCGCATGGGTGGCGCGGCCGGACACGCGGGGCTCTTCAGTACCGGTGGCGACCTTGCTCGCTACGCGCGACTCTGGCTGAGTGAAGGGACGCTGGATGGTCAGCGAGTATTCCAGTCAGCGACCGGGCGCGCCTTCGTCTCCCCGGACAGCGGTGCCGCGACCCGGCTGCTGGGATGGGAGCGGCCTCCCGATCCGAAGCACCGCGACGATTCCGCCTACGGGCATCTGCTCTCGGACCATGCCTTCGGACACACGGGTTGGACCGGGACTCTGATCTGGATCGACCCGGAGCGGGATCTCTTCCTGGTGCTGCTGACCAATCGGAGCTACGCCCCCAGGGTGAGCCATTCCTTCCGGGCGCTCCGCGCAGTTCGAGGAGCGGTTGCCGATGCGGTGATCCGGGAGGTGGAGGGGCATTAAGGGCGGCAGGCGAGCGACTGACAAGGTCCTGCGTTTCCGCTAACTTCCCCGTATGGAGGCGGCCATGCAGACACCGGACACGATCCGAAAGGCACTCCGGGGGGTCAAGGACCCGGAACTCAATCTCAATATCATCGACATCGGCCTGGTCTACGATATCACCGTCGACGAGGCCGGGGCGGTGCATGTGCAGATGACCCTCACCTCCCCCGGCTGTCCGGCGGGTCCGGAAATCGTTGGGGACGTAAAGCGGACGATCGAGGATCTTGAAGGAGTGACCTCGGTCGAGGTCGAGATCGTCTGGGAGCCGTACTGGACGCCGGAGAAGATGGATCCGAGGATCAGGGCGTTCCTGGGGGGATGAGAGCTCCGGTCAGGTTGTGCGCCTGAAGGTCAGGTGGCCTTGGCCCCCATGCTTGCCTGCACCAGCTCCTCCCCGATCACTTCGCGCTGCCAACTTCGCATTCCTTCCACCCGGGTGAGCTGCTCGATACCGGTCGGCTCCACTCTGGCGATCGCTTCTAGAATCCCGTTGGGGCAGAGCACTCCAGGTG
>DASPUE010000037.1:0-6098 GCA_035623055.1 Gemmatimonadales bacterium | reverse complement strand
CACCGCTCGAGGAAGGCGCGCACGCTTTCACCGGCGCGCTCCGGGTCGATGTCGTAGTGCGCGACGATCTCGCCGACTAGTGTGTCGAAGGTTGCCGGGGTCTTGAGGGCCTCCAGAATCACCAGCCCGGTCTCGCTCACGGTGAAGTAGCGCCGCGAGCCCAGATGGAGGGCGACCCCTTCGCCCTCGAGGGCGGTCAGGCGGAGGTCCTGATGGCGGCGGTACCAGGTGGTCATGGGATCACTCGCTCGATCAGGTTCGCGTCGTCGAAGAGGTCGCGGCCGAGCCGGACCCGGAAGGCCCGGGCCTGGGCGCCGAGTGCGGAGAGAAGATCGAGGTGGTCCTGGGCCAGCGCTGGCTCCAGCGCGACCCATGCCGACCAGCGCACCAGTTCGGCGAGGGTGTCCGCGGGTCTCATCGGCTCGACCTCTGTGACGGTATCGCCCACTCTGGTGAAAAGCAGGATGTCAGGCTCAACCTCTGGAGCCCAGCTCCCCCCCAGCTCTTCGGGCCAGAAGCCGACTTTCCCCCGACCGCTCAACGTCTGGCCGCCGGCGCGTGCCAATAGCGCTTCCCCCCCCGATCGAAGGGCGAGGCGGGTGCGAAAAGCGTGGGCCGTCACCCGGCCGCCTGGGCGTGCTTCCAGGAAGGTGATGTCATCGCTGCCGACCGCCCAGCCTCGCGTGGCAAGGAGTGCCGCGGTCGTGGACTTTCCCGCTTCCGAGTTCCCCGCAAGGAGCCATCCCCTCCCGCGAGTGTCCACCGCAGTCGCTGCGTGGACGTGATGCCACCCCGCGCGGCGCAACAGGAAGATCAGGACGGTGATCAGAAAATGCCGGAGACAGCCATCCAAGTGATCCACCGCGTCCCTCGAGAGCCGCACCTCAGCGGTGGTGGACTTTGACGGCAGCTCCGCGGAAGCTGGCCAGGTGTCCCAGGTGATCGTAACCCGATCGTCGGTGCCGCTGGACCTGATGCTGATCTCGGGCTGGTGGAAGATGGGGCGGGAGTCACCCTGCGGTGGCACGACGACGTCGCCGATGCGGATGGCAATCTCGAGCGGAAGAGGGGGCTCGATGCGCCCCGCATCGAGCCAGCGCTGGACCGCGGCACGAACCGGCTCATCGTCGCAGCGGACGGTGATGGGCGGCATGGGGTGAATGATAAGCGGAGGGTGGGTCGCGGTAAGCGGATCGCCGATCCGCCGAGGAGCCGCGATCACTTCTCGCTTCTGGCGCCCGGCGCGGCCTTGGTGTACCAGACCGAGGGCAGCCGATCGAACGCCCGGCGGAAGTCCTCGCTGACGCCGGCGGCGATCGATACCTCCTGTTCCGCGGGCAACAGGGCGACCACCGCGCCGCCCCAGCCCGCTCCGGTGAGCCTCGCGCCGTAGGCGCCGTGGCGGACCAGCGCGTCCACCAGCAGATCGGCCTCTGCGCACGTCGACTGGAAGTCGGTTCGGAGCGACTCGTGCCCTTCCACCAGCAGCCGACCCAACGTCGGGTAGTCGCGAACCGCCAGGGCGCGGGCGGCCCGTCGAGTGCGGTCAGTCTCGGAGACGACGTGGCGGATCCGGGCCGACCAGGGCACCGGGATCCGGCTTAGCAGCGCTGGCAGGTCGGCCGGGGCGATGGCGGCGAGCTGGCTGATCCGGGGATCGGACTCGCGGACCATTCGCAGGGCGTGCTCGCATTCCCGCCGACGTTCGTTGTAATGGCCGGAGATGAGCTCGTGCGTCACTCCGGTCTCAAAGACCCATACTCGCCCTCGCAATGGCAGGTGGGTGACCTGCCCCGAGGCGGTCTCGAACAGAAGCGCCTGACCCGCACGAGCATGGGCCGCGACGGTTTGGTCCATTCGACCGCACCGGACTCCTACTTCGTCATGCTCGGCGCGATACGCGACCTCCGCGACCAACTCGGGGGCGGCGCGGTGTCCGGCGAGGGCGAGCAGGGCTCGAGTGACCGCTACGGTGAGCGCGGCGGAAGAAGAGAGCCCTGCCCCCACTGGCACCGTGCTGGCAACGGCGAGCCGCGCTCCGCGCGGTGCCATCCCCTGTGTACCCAGGACCCGGATGACCCCCGCCACGTAGGCGGTCCAGATTCCGGCCTCCGGGTGGTCGGGATCAATCAGCCGCGGCACACCATCCAGGGTGGACACGGCCTCCCACCTCGCCGCATGGCCCGCTGCCACCACGGTGCGGCGCTCGATGGCGAACGGCAGCACCGGCCCACCATTGTAGTCGGTGTGCTCCCCGAGGAGATTCACGCGCCCGGGCGCCGACAGCACCACGGTAGGACCGCTTCCAAACCGCTCCAGAAAGAGCGATGTTGCCTGTCGCGCCGGCGAAACCCGGTTCACGCGCGATTCATCCCCATGGAGGCTCCTATTCGGTACCGGCGGCTCGGCTTGGCGCTTCTCTCCCTGTGCGTAGCGGCGCCGCTGGCCGCACAGCTCGAGCCGGTGGGGGCTCCCAAGGGATCGCTACGATTCGACCTCGAGGGGTCCTTTCAGAGCGCCGACAGCCGGTTCCTCAACGGACAGGAAGAGGACTATCTCGCCGACTTCGGCAGTCCCGCCCTCGGCAGCGACCGTATCCCCTTGCTCAAGCCCGCCGACTCGCTGGTGGGAGTGATCCTCGGGCAGCCGGGCTTCCGACTCAACCTGGGCAGCGAACAGGCGAACGGCCAGTACACCCAGGGCAGGATCACGATCGGAGCGGCCCTCGGCGTCACCAAGCGCCTCACACTCTTCGCGCATGTGCCCTATGTGCGGAGCCGGGTTCAGGTGCATTTCACCGGAGATTCGACGGCGGCCAACGCCGGACTCAACCCTGCGCATCCCACGCTCGGCAACGGCGTGGACCAGACCGCGGCGGCGGCGTTCTTCCAGAGCTTCGACGTGGCGCTGAGTACCCTCCAGAGCCAGATCAGCGGCGGTGCCTACAGCGGCTCGCTCGCCACCCTCGCGGCGGAGATCGCGAGCCGAGGCCAGCAGCTTCGATCGGCGCTCTTCGCCCTCACCAGCGACCCGGCCCTGGCCTCACCGTTCATCCCCACCGCCACGAGCGCCGCGGGACAGCAGATCATCACCCGAATCCGCGCACTGCAGGACACCCTGCTCAATACCCTCGGTGTGAACGCCGGCTTCAGCTCCGATCCGGTGCTTGCCGCTTCGCGGCTCGGGCCGCAGGACTTCACCAGTTTCGTCTCCAATCCCGCGGGCCCGATCCAGGCCGCCCCCCTCGGCGAGGCACTCATCGCCCGCATGGGTGACATGGACGTCGGCGCGACCTATACCCTGGTCGATCGCTTCGACCGCCCCGGGACGGTCGGTGGCTTCCGGCTGGCCTTGAGCGCGCTGCTTCGCATGCCCACCGGCACCCGGGACAACCCCAACAACCTGGTCGATGTGGGCACCGGCAACGGACGCTATGAAGTCGGACTGACCGGGACCGCCGACCTCGGCGCGGGCAACTGGGGTGCGCGCCTCATCGGTGGTTACCTCTTCCGACTGGCGACGCTCCGGGTGCGGCGGGTGACCGACCCGGGAATGCCCTATGCCGGAATCGCCACGCTCACCAATGTCCGGGAGAACGCCGGCGACATCCTGAGCCTCAGCGCCCGCCCTTTCTTCCGATTGGTGCGGAACATCGCGATCCACGGGACCGTGGACTACTCACGGACCGGGGCAGATCAGGATGCCTACAACTCTCCCGCTGACGCCCTTCCCGGGATCCCGGCGAGCGTGCTCGCCGAGGGGGTACGCAGCTCCGTGGCGATCGGCGGCGGCATCAGCTACGTGGGCCGCGCGGCGCACGAGTGCGAGCCTGACCACCGCTGCGGCTGGCCAATCGAGGCCTCATGGAACTATTCGACGGTGATGACCGGGAGTGGCGGCAGAGTCCTGCGGTTTCGAAGCACCCAGATGGAGATCAGGTGGTATCATAGGTTGTGGAGGTAGAAGGGCAGCTATTCACATCACCCCACCCCCACCCCACGAAGCAGTGCCTCCGCATGCCGCCGAGCAGTGTCGGCATCGGCATCACCCAGCATCCGGGCCAGCTCCGTCACCCGATCCTCGCCGTGGATGAGCTGGACATCGCTGGTGGCGACCCCTTTCCTTGCGGCCTTGGACACGACGAGGTGCCGCTCGGCACGCGCCGCGATCTGGGGGAGATGGGTTATCACCAGGACCTGCCGCCGGGTCGCGACCTCCGCGAGGGCCTGCCCAACCTCGGCTCCGATTTCGCCGCCAATGCCCTGATCGACCTCATCGAAGATGAGCGTCGGCACCGCATCGTGCCGGGCCAGAACGACTTTGAGCGCGAGCATCAATCGGGACAGCTCGCCGCCGGAGGCGGCCTTGGCAAGCGGCCGGGGCTCGATACCCGCATTGAGCCGGACCGTATAGCCGATGGCCTCCTGACCAACCGAATCGATCCGCCCCAGAGCGGACAGTTCGACCTCGAACCGCCCAGCGGCGAGGCCGAGCTGGGGAAGCAGCCTGGTCACGGCACGGGCCAGCCGGCCGGCAGCCTCGCGACGCTTGACGGAAAGGGCGTCGGCCGCTGCCTGACAAGCCCCTTCGGCGGCCACCCGTCTCGCCGCGAGCTGCCGGAGATCGAGGTCCGCGGTATCGAGCAGGTCCAGTTCCCGCGCCGCCGCTACCCGCGCCTCGGTCACCGCCTCTAGACTCGCCCCATGCTTCTGTTTGAGCCGATAAAGAAGATCCCGGCGCCGCTCGATCTCCGCCAATCGCGCCGGATCCTCCTGCAGAGTGTCGGCGTATTCGGCTGACAACCGGGACAGCTCACTCACGTTGGCGTAGGCGCCATCGAGGAGCTCCCGCCAGGCAGCCAAGGCCGTGTCGATCCGCTCCAGACCGCCGAGAAGCCGGTCCGCCTGACCGAGGGCCGGGAGGGCCCCGCCGTCTTCGCCATCCAGCAGATCGGTCAGTCGTCGAGCCTGCTCGGCGAGGGTAGCGGCATGGCCGAGTCGCCGAGCCTCGCTCTCGAGGGCCTCATCCTCCCCAGGCTGGATTCGGGCTGCGTCGATTTCCTGGACCACGTGCCGCAGATAGTCGGCGCGCCGGCGCACTTCATCGAGCCGAGTGGTCAGGGTGGCTTCCTCGCTTCGCAGAGCCTCGAGCGAGGTGTGCGCGTCGACAAGCGCGGCGCGCTCCGGCGCGGCTCCAGCGTAGGCATCCAGGATGTCCCGCTGTGCCTCGGCGTGAAGCAGCGATTGGGTCTCGTGCTGACCGTGAAGATCGACCAGCACCTCGCCGATCCGGCCCAGCACGCCGATGGTAGTCGGGCTGCCATTGACCCAGGCCTTGGAGCGGCCGTCGGCCCCGATCTCGCGGCGGATGACGAGCTGGCCCTCTTCGACGTCCAGGCCTTGGGCTTCCAGGCGGCGGCGGATTCCCTGGTCCTCGATCAGGAAGGCACCTTCGAGAATCGCGCGGGCCGCGCTCGGACGCACCATTCCGCTCTCGGCACGGCCACCGAGCAGCAGCGCGACGGCATCGACCAGCATGGACTTGCCCGCGCCGGTCTCCCCGGTGAGCACGTTGAGGCCGGGGCCAAGCTGGAGGGTAACCTCCGCGATGGTGACCAGATCGCGGATGCGGAGTTCGAGGATCACCGGATCACTTCCCGTTCGGACAGGTCGCCCCAATTGAGCTTCTGCCGCATCCGGGTGAAGTACCCTTCCGATCCCAGGCGGACCAGCATCACGCAGCTGCGGGCGCGCCGGACGTAGACCTGATCTCCTGCCGCGAGCGTGGTCCCCAGCTGGCCGTCGTAGGAGACCAGCAGGTCCTCGGCGCCGGGAGACATCGGCTCGGCACAGATGGTGGCATCGGGGGGAACCACGACCGGCCGCACCGCGAGCGTGTGGGCGCATACCGGTGTAATGATCATCGCCTCTACTCCGGGAGCGACGATCGGTCCACCGGCGGAGAGCGAGTAGGCGGTCGAGCCGGTGGGGCTGGCCACGACGACGCCGTCGGAGCTGTACGGACCGAGATCCTCCCCGTCGACGCTGACCCGGATCCGCACCACCCGGGCGACGCCCGACTTGTGGACCACGACGTCG
>DASPUE010000036.1:0-18729 GCA_035623055.1 Gemmatimonadales bacterium | reverse complement strand
GCAGAGGGAGACGATCAGGGCGATATGCGATCTGTGCACTGGCTACTCGGGTCGATGCTGGTTCTCGGTGGGCAGGGCCCGGGATGTCCGACGGGCGCTTCTCCTCCGGCTTCTCCGGTCCGCCCCGGGATCGAGGTGCTGCTGAGCGACAGCGTTCACCTGGTGCGGGGGCGGCGCGTCGGGCTGGTCACCAATCAGGCCGGGGTGGATCACCGGGGCCAGAGTGACGTCGAACGACTGCTGCAGGCCGGGGTGCGCCTGGTCGCCTTGTTCAGTCCGGAGCACGGCTTCCGGGGCACAGCGAATCCCGGCGCGATGGTGGCCTCGTCCACCGACTCCGCGACGGGACTCCCAATCTACAGCCTCTATGGACCGACGTCCGCCCCGACCGACACGATGCTGGCAGGCGTGGAAGTGCTGCTCGTCGACCTGCAGGACGCCGGCGCACGATACTACACCTACCTGTGGACGACGACAGAAGTGATGCGCGCGGCGGCGCGGCGCCACCTCCCTGTCGTGGTGCTCGACCGCCCCAATCCGATCGGCGGAGCAGTGCAGGGCAACGTGCTCGACACGGCCTTCCGTTCGGCCGTGGGGCTGCTGGCAATCCCGATGCGACATGGGATGACCCTGGGCGAGCTGGCGCGACTCGCGCGCCGGGACCTCGGGCTGGACACCGAGCTCCACGTCGTCCCCGCGGCGGGATGGCGGCGCTCGATGTACTTCGATGAAACCGGACTTCCCTTTATCCCGCCATCACCCAACCTGCAGACACTCGCGGCGCTCACCCATTATCCCGGACTCTGCCTCTTCGAGGGGACTACGCTCTCGGTGGGACGCGGCACCGACCACCCTTTCGAGCAGGTCGGCGCGCCGGGCTTGGATACCGCGCGGGTACTGGCGGCGCTCCGGGCGGCGGGGCTCCGGGGCGTCGGCTTCGCGGCCACCTCATTCACGCCGCGAGCGCCTGGCGACGGCAAGTACGCCGACACCCTGCTCACCGGTATCCGCCTCGAGGTCACCGACCGCGCCGTCTACGATCCGGCACTGACCGCGCTCGCCCTCCTGCAGGCGGTAGCCCAGGCGGGGGGCCTGCCACTCGGGACCCTGTTCCCGCCCAACCGGGCGCACTTCAACCGGCTCTGGGGCGCTCGCCTGGCAGTGGATGCACCAGTGTTCAGGGAGGGTGACTGGGCGTCCCTCGCGCGTGGGTGGCCTGCCGAGCGAACCCAGTTCCTCGAGCGGCGCCGTCCATTCCTCATCTATCCGGACTAGGCTCTGGTGACGCGCGCGGGGAGGAATGTGGGTTCTGTGGCTTCCCCTAACCCGTTCCCGCGATTATAGTTTGCCGCGGTTTTCGGGGGCCCGAGAGGCCGGTTCCCCACCGTCGAACCCCCGAGGGACACGCTCCAGGTGAAGCTGATCACCAAGCCGGTGGAACGGGTGTTCTACGCCCTGACCCGGCCCATCGTGGACTCCCTGATTCGCTCGGGTGTCCGGCCCAACGCGATCACCACCGTCGGGACCCTGCTCGTGGTCATTTCCGCCGCGGCGTTCGGGCTCGGTTGGGTGCGGTCCGGCGGGCTGTTGTACCTCATCAGTGGGGTGGTGGACACCTTCGACGGCGAAGTGGCGCGGGCTCGGCGGGAGGTGACCCGCTTCGGGGCCTTCTACGACTCGACGCTCGATCGCCTGGGCGACGGCGCGACCTTCATGGGGATTGCGGTGTTCTACCTGCTGGCGCCGGAAGGAAGCGTCGCCTGGCGGAACCTGGCGATCATCATCAGCATGGCGGCCATCATCGCCTCACTGCTGGTGTCCTACGCCCGAGCCCGCGCGGAAGGTCTCGGGATCGATTGCAAGGTGGGGATGGTGCAGCGGGCAGAGCGGATCGTGTTGCTGGGTCTGCCCACCGCGCTGCTCGGAGCCGGACCGGACGGCCTCATCCTGTTCTGGATCGTGGTGATTCTCGCGCTGACATCCGTGATCACCGTGGTGCAGCGTTTCATGTACGTCTATCAGGTGACCGAGGGCGCACGGGCGTCCGACGTGCCGAAAGGATCGTAAGCGTGGCAACAGGAACCCCCCGGCCGATCGCGCCGGCCAAGGGCAAGCTCGGTGTCCTCTGCGTCGGTCTCGGCGCCGTCGCGACCACGTTCATCGCTGGCGTGGAGCTCATTCGGCGGGGGAAGGCGAAACCGATCGGATCGCTCACTCAGATGGGCACCATCCGCCTGGGGAAGCGGACCGAAGGCCGGGCGCCCCTCATCAAGGAGTTCATCCCGCTCGCCGACTTGAACGACCTGGTGTTCGGCGCCTGGGACCCGGTGCCGGACAACGCCTACCAGAGCTGCCTGCACTGCGGCGTGCTGGACAAGCACGAGCACGTGGAGCCGATCAAGGAGTTCCTCCAGGGCATCACCCCGATGCCGGCGGCGTTCGACCAGAACTACGTGAAGCGGCTGGAAGGCAAGAACACCAAGCAGGCGCGGTCGAAGAAGGAGCTGGCGGAGGCGCTGCGCAAGGATATCCGCGACTTCAAGGCGAAGCACAAGTGTGACCGGCTGGTGATCGTCTGGTGTGCCTCGACCGAGATCTTCATCGCTCCGGGCCCCGCGCACCAGACGCTGGCGGCCTTCGAGAAGGCGATGGAAACGAACGACGCCAGCATCGCGCCGTCCATGCTGTACGCCTACGCGGCAATCATGGAGGGGGTGCCCTTCGCCAACGGGGCGCCCAACCTCTGCTGCGACGTGCCCGCGCTGGAGCAGCTGGCGCGGGACAAGGGGATCGCCATCGGCGGCAAGGACTTCAAGACCGGCCAGACGATGGTGAAAACGGTGCTCTCGCCGATGTTCAAGGCGCGCATGCTGGGCGTGGCTGGCTGGTACTCGACCAACATCCTTGGCAACCGCGACGGCGAGGTCCTGGACGATCCCGAGAGCTTCAAGACGAAGGAGGAGTCGAAGCTCGGCGTCCTCGAGGACATCCTGCAGCCGAGCCTGTATCCCGATCTCTATGGGAACCTCTTCCACAAGGTGCGGATCAACTACTATCCGCCTCGGGGCGACAACAAGGAAGGCTGGGACAACATCGACATCTTCGGCTGGTGCGGCTACCCGATGCAGATCAAGGTCGATTTCCTGTGCCGGGACTCCATCCTGGCGGCGCCGCTGGTGCTGGACCTGGCCCTGTTCTTCGACCTGGCCCAGCGGGCCCAGTTGTCGGGAATCCAGGAATGGCTCTCCTTCTACTTCAAGAGCCCCCAGGTAGCCCCCGGCCTCTATCCCGAGCACGACCTGTTCATCCAGCAGACCAAGCTCAAGAACACGCTGCGCTGGCTGGGCGGGGAGCCCGCCATTACCCACCTCGGGGTGGAGTACTACGAATACGGCGAGAAGTGATGAAGTACTTCCATCGCACCAGCGTGTCCCCGGATGCCGTCATCGCGCGGGCCAACGCCTTTTTCGGGCCGCGCCTGGCCCCGACGGAAGAGAGTCCCCGCCGTCGCCGCTACACGGGCACGATCGGGCAGGTCACCGTGAACGCTCAGGCCGAGGGTGGACACTACACCCTGGTGACCGTGGAAACCAATCAGCCCGGGGAGAGCGAGGCGGACAAGCTGGCCAAGCGCTTCCTGACTTACGTGCACTCCATGGCGGAACCGGACCACGTGGTGCGGGGCGCGTACTGATGCGGGTGGTACCGGGGCGGCCCTGATGGCCGGCCCGCCGTTGTAGCTCCGGCACGATCGGCGACAGGCCGATCTGCCTCTGTCCAGACTCCGAGGAGAAGGTCCACCATGAGGAAGACGATGGACGCCGTCTATCGCCGATTCGCCCCCTGGATCGCTGCGCTCACCGTGCTGGCCGCCCTGATCTCCGCCCCGCGGACGCTTACCGGCCAGGACGCTCCGGCCCACGCCGACAGCGCCGCGGTCCCGGTCCACCACGCCGGTGGCGAGGCCAACCTGGTCCTGCCCGACCTGGGCTCGGTGAACTTCCTCGGTGGCACCAACGGGCGCTCGCTGCTGATGCTGGGGCTGGTGGTGGCGGCCCTGGGGGTCGGGTTCGGCCTGCTGACCTACGGCCGCCTCCGGAACCTGCCCGTGCACAAGTCGATGCTCGAGGTTTCCGAGCTGATCTACGAAACCTGCAAGACCTACCTGATCACCCAGGGCAAGTTCCTGATGGTGCTCTGGCTCTTCATCGCGGCGATCATCGCCTTCTACTTCGGGGCGCTGCAGGGATTCCCCGGCGGGCGGGTGGCGATCATCCTGATCTGGAGCCTGGTGGGCATCGCCGGCAGCTACTCGGTGGCCTGGTTCGGCATCCGGGTGAATACCTTCGCGAACAGCCGCACTGCCTTCGCGGCGCTCAAGGGCAAGCCCTATCCTTGCTATGCCATCCCGCTGCAGGCGGGCATGAGCATCGGCATGCTGCTGATCAGCATCGAACTCTTCCTCATGCTGGTCATCCTGCTCTTCATCCCGGTCGCGTACGCCGGGCCCTGCTTCATCGGGTTCGCTATCGGCGAATCGCTTGGTGCGGCGGCGCTCCGAGTCGCGGGCGGCATCTTCACCAAGATCGCCGACATCGGATCCGACCTGATGAAGATCGTCTTCAAGATCAAGGAAGACGACGCGCGCAATCCCGGAGTCATCGCCGACTGCACCGGAGACAACGCCGGCGATTCGGTCGGGCCGTCTGCCGACGGGTTCGAGACCTACGGCGTGACCGGCGTCGCCCTCATCTCGTTCATTCTGCTGGCGGTGAAGGATCCGACCATTCAGGTCCAGTTGCTGGTCTGGATCTTCATGATGCGCATCATGATGATCGTTGCCTCAGGCCTTTCCTATTACATCAACGGCCTGCTGACCCGCGCCCGGTATCTGGACGCGGACAAGATGGACTTCGAGCACCCGCTCACCCGCCTCGTCTGGATCACCTCGCTGGTCTCGGTGGCCATCACCTTCCTGGTCTCGAAGCAGCTGATCCCCAATCTCGGCGGCGATCCGTCCCTGTGGTGGAAGTTGTCTGCGGTCATCACCTGCGGAACGCTGGCCGGTGCCATCATCCCGGAGCTGGTGAAGATCTTCACCTCCGTCAATTCCCGGCATGTGCGCGAAGTCGTGACCAGCTCGGAGCAGGGCGGGGCCTCGCTCAACATCCTCTCGGGGCTGGTGGCTGGCAATTTCTCCGCCTACTGGCTCGGGCTGGCGATGCTCATCCTGATGAGCACGGGATACCTGGTCAGCACCAGCTTCCCGGACGGCATCATGCTCGCGCCGGCGGTCTTCGCTTTCGGCCTCGTCGCGTTCGGGTTCCTGGGGATGGGACCGGTGACCATCGCGGTGGACAGCTACGGCCCGGTGACCGACAACGCCCAGTCGGTGTACGAGCTTTCGGTCATCGAGACGATCCCGAACGTGAAGGCCGAGATCAAGCAGCAGTTCGGCTTCGACGTGAACTTCGAGAAGGCCAAGGATCAGCTGGAAGAGAACGATGGCGCCGGCAACACCTTCAAGGCGACTGCGAAGCCCGTGCTGATCGGCACCGCGGTCGTCGGGGCCACGACGATGATCTTCTCGATCATCGTGGCGCTCACCCAGGGGCTCAAGCCGGAACTGCTCGCCAATTTGTCGATCCTGCACCCGCCCTTCCTGCTGGGGCTGATCGCCGGCGGCGCGGTGATCTACTGGTTCACCGGCGCGTCGACCCAGGCGGTCACCACCGGCGCGTACCGCGCGGTAGAGTTCATCAAGGCCAATATCCGGCTGGAAGGAGTGGAGAAGGCCTCGGTCGCCGATTCCAAGAAGGTGGTCGAGATCTGCACCCGGTACGCCCAGAAGGGGATGTGGAACATCTTCCTGACCGTGTTCTTTTCGACGCTGGCCTTTGCGTTCGTCGAACCGTACTTCTTCATCGGCTACCTGGTCTCGATCGCCCTGTTCGGCCTGTACCAGGCGATCTTCATGGCCAATGCCGGCGGGGCCTGGGACAACGCCAAGAAGGTGGTGGAGACGGAGCTCAAGAAGAAGGGGACGGAGCTCCATGCCGCGACCGTCGTCGGCGACACCGTGGGCGATCCGTTCAAGGACACTTCGAGCGTGGCGCTGAATCCCATCATCAAGTTCACCACGCTGTTCGGCCTTCTCGCCGTGGAGCTCGCGGTGAGCCTCAGCGCCGAGGGCGGCACCGCGCTGGCCCATGGACTGGCCGCCGGGTTCTTCCTGGTGTCGATGTTCTTCGTCTACCGTTCGTTCTACGGCATGCGGATCGAGGTCTGATCGCCCTCACCGCCGGCCGCGAACGACACCCGGGCGCCCGCGAGGGCGCCCGTGGTCTTTCGGCGCGAATCCGGCCCTCGCCATCTGAGGGCACTGGCCCCCGCCGGTGCCCTTACGTCCTGGATCGGCGGCTCGTATCCTAACCGCGTCCCTCCCCGGAGCCCTGATGCGTCCCGGTTTCGCCGCGTTTGCCTTACTGCTGCCCAGCTCACTCCCCGCCCAGTCGGATGCCGACGTCGCGAAGGCTGTGGACCGCGTCGCGCCCCGGATGATTCAGGTTCGGCATGACATCCACCAGCATCCCGAGCTGAGCAACCGTGAGACGCGGACCGCCGAGCTCGTCGCAACGGAGCTCGGGCGGCTCGGGTTCGAGGTGCGAACTGGAGTGGCGCATACCGGCGTGGTGGGCGTGCTCAAGAGCGGCCGGTCCGGGCCGGTCATCGCGATCCGCGCCGACATGGACGCGCTCCCGGTCACGGAGGAAACCGACGTCCCGTTCAAGTCGATGGAGCGGGCGGTCTACCTCGGGCACGAGACGGGCGTCATGCACGCCTGCGGGCACGACATCCACGTCGCCGCCGAACTGGGCGTGGCCAACGTGCTCGCCGGGATGCGGGACCGGCTGCGGGGAACCGTGGTCTTCCTGTTTCAGCCCGCGGAGGAGGGGGCGCCGGACGGAGAAACCGGCGGAGCCAAGCTGATGATCGAAGAAGGGGCCCTCGATCACCCCCGGCCTGACCTGATCATCGGATTTCATACCAACGGGTCCCCGCCCCACGCGGATGGCGATGCGGAGGTGCTCGGTCACGTCACCTACACGCCGGGCCCCGCGATGGCGTCCTCCGCGAAATGGACCGCGCGGATCATCGGGCGGCAGGCGCACGGAGCCACGCCGAATCTCGGAGTGGATGCGGTCGTGACTGCGTCGCAGGTGGTCCTGGCGCTGCAGACGATCCATTCCCGAAACCTTTCGCCGTTCACGCCCAGCGTGCTCACCGTGGGCATCCTGCAGAGCGGCACCCGCAACAACATCGTCGCCGGGGAAGCTTACCTCGAGGGAACGGTCCGGACATTCGACGACAGCGTCTACCAGGTGATTCAGCAGCGCATGCGGGATGTCTTCGATGGCGTCACCAAATCGGCCGGCGCGACCTACCAACTCGAGTTCAGCGAGCCCTATCCCGTCACCGTCAACGATAGTGCGCTCTCGCGGCGATTCGTGCCGGTCCTGCGGCGGGTGGTCGGATCCGACAACGTCAGGTTGGTGCCCCCGCACACCGGCGCCGAAGACTTCTCCTATTACGCCCGGGTCATTCCGGGCTTTTTCCTCTTCGTGGGCGTGGTGCCGGCAGGCCGGATCTCCGGCGGACATCATACGCCGACCTTTTACGCGGACGACCAGTCGATCCCCATCGCGATGCGAGTCATGACGGCGCTCGCGCTCGACGCGCTCGGGCTGGGAGGGCACTGAGGAGGCGGCCGCGGTCCGGGTTGACTCTCCTCCGCCGGCGTTCGATCTTCCGCCGCCCACGCCACTCATGAGCGCATCCCTCAGCACCGCCCCGCTTCCCGCACGGCTCACCCGCCAGCAGCTACTAGAGCTCTACTACTGGATGCGCCTCACGCGGTCCCTCGAGGAGCGCCTGGTCGCGCTGCACCGCCAGGGGAAAGTTGTCGGGGGCTTGTTCCGCTCCCTCGGCCAGGAGGCGGACGCCGTGGGGAGCGCCTATGCCCTGGAGGCCGGCGACATCCTCTCCCCGCTGATTCGGAACCTCGGATCGATGCTGGTAAAGGGTGCCACGCCGTTGGAAGTGCTCCGCCAGTACATGGCCAGGGCGCAGAGCCCGACTGCCGGACGGGAACTGAATATCCACTTCAACGACCTCGCGCGCGGCTTCCTCGGTCAGGTCTCCGCGCTGGGGGCGATGGTCCCGGTGATGGCGGGCATCGCTCTCTCCTTCAAAATGACCCGGCAGCCCCGCGTCGGCCTCGTGTACGTCGGCGATGGTGCGATGAGCACCGGCGCCTTCCACGAAGGCATCAACTTCGCGGCGGTGCGGCGGCTGCCCCTCGTCGTGATCTGCGAGAACAATGGTTACGCCTACTCGACGCCGACCCGGCTGCAGACCGCCGCCGCGACCCTGGTGGACAAGGCGCCCGGCTACGGCATCCCCGGTGTCCGGGCCGACGGGAACGATGTCGTCGCGACTTATCAAACGACCCGCGAGGCGGTGGATCGCGCCCGGGCGGGCGAAGGGCCGACGCTGGTCGAGCTCGTGACCTACCGTCGCAAGGGTCACGCTGAGCACGATGATCAGCGGTATGTGCCGCCCGGCGAGATCGCGGAGTGGGAGCGCCGCGATCCCATCGATCATCATCGGCGGCGGCTGCTGGAGTCGGGCTGGGCGACCGCCGCGGAGGTCGCCGACGTCGAGGCCCGGGTGGAGGCGGAGCTGGATCAGGCGCTCGCCCGTTGCCTCGACGAGCCATTCCCCGACCCAGCAACGGCGCTGCCCGGTGTGTATGCCGACCCGCCGGCCGCACCGATCGAATGGTACCGCACACTGCGGACTCCCGATGCCTGAGATCACCTACCTTGAGGCGATCCGCCAGGGGCTCTGGGAAGAGATGGAACGGGACCCGAGGGTCTTCCTGCTCGGGGAAGACATCGGAGCGCTCGGCGGACCCTTCCGAGTCACCGAGGGACTGTTGGAGCGGTTCGGGGAGGAACGCGTCATCGACACCCCGATCAGCGAGCAGGCCATTGTCGGCGCGGCCGCCGGTGCCGCACACATGGGGCTCAGGCCGGTGTGCGAGATGCAGTTCATCGACTTCATCGCCTGTGCCTACGACCTGCTCACCAATTACGTCGCCACCGCGCGATATCGGGCCGGGCTGTCGACCCCGATGGTGGTGCGCGGCCCGAGTGGCGGCTATGTGAGAGGCGGTCCCTTCCACAGCCAGTGCCCCGAAGCTGCCTTCCTGCACACCCCCGGACTGAAGATCGTCTGCCCGGCCACGGCCCGAGACGCCAAGGGGCTGATTAAGGCAGCCATCCGGGACGAGGACCCGGTGCTCTTCTTCGAGCATAAGTATCTTTACCGGCGGGTGAAGGAGGAGTTGCCGGTAGGGGACGTGATCACTCCCATCGGCCAGGCCCGGGTGGCGCGTGACGGGACCGACCTCACGGTCGTGACCTGGTCGGCAATCGTCTGGAAGGCGCTCGAGGCCGCCGAGCGGCTCGAGCGGGAGGACGGCGTCTCCGTCGAGGTGCTGGATCTGCGCACCCTGCTTCCTCTCGACGATGCGGCCATCGTCACCAGCGTCCGGAAGACCAATCGAGTCCTGGTGGCTCACGAGGACACACGCACCGGCGGCGTCGCGGGTGAGATCGTCGCCCGGATCAACGAGTTGTGTTTCGAATGGCTGGACGCCCCGGCCCGCAGGGTCGCGGCGCACGATGTCCCCCTGCCGTATGCGCCGACGCTCGAGGATTTCGTGCTACCGCAGGTGGATGACCTGGTGGCGGCGTGCAGGTGGTTGGCGGCATACTGAGGATGCATCGCCGGTAGCCGGCGGCGGACCGGCCACGGCTATCCTTCATTGAGATCCGACTCGAGGAACGCATGGCTCGTATCGACGTGATCATGCCCCAGATGGGCGAATCGATCGCCGAGGGGACTCTCGCCAAGTGGCTCAAGAAGGTCGGGGACGAAGTGAAGCGTGATGAGCCCATGTTCGAGATCTCGACCGACAAGGTCGATGCCGAGATCCCCGCGCCGAGCGCCGGCGTCCTCGCGGAGATCCTGGTCCAGCAGGGAGAAACCGTGGCGGTGAATACGGTGGTGGCGCGGCTCGAGACCGAGAAGGGAGCAGTCTCCAGCGTCGGAGCTCCCGCTCCTGCCGCGCCGGCCCCAGTCGTACCCCCTCCCACTCCCGCGCCGGCACCGGTCGCATCGGTGCCGGTCCCATCGGCTCCCAGCCGGGCACCGGTCGCACCGGCACCGGTTTCGGTTGCCGGCAACGGACCGGAGACAGCTGAGGATCGGCTGCGGCGCCGGTCCACCCCGCTGGTGCGGAAGATCGCCGCCGAGCATGGGATCGACATCGCGGCGGTGCCCGGCAGTGGTCACGCGGGCCGGGTGACGAAGAATGACATCCTCGGTTTCATCGAGACCCCGCGGCCTGCGTCCGCCCCGGCTCGCGGAGCGGAGGCGGCGCCGCGCCGGCCGGTGGAGGCGGCGAGCCCGGCGGCCGAGGCCTGGCCAGGCGACCGGGTCGAGCCGTGGTCACGGATCCGCAAATTGACGGCGGACCACATGATCATGTCGCGCAGGGTGTCGGCCCATGTGCAGACCCTGTTCGAGGTCGACTACACCCGGGTCTCCCAGATCCGGGCGCAACGCAAGCGGGAATTTGCCGAGCGCGGGGTGAACCTCACCTATCTGGCCTTCATCGCGAAGGCGATCGCGGAGAACCTGCGCAAGCATCCGGGGCTCAATGCCGCGGTCAGCGCCGACGCCACCATCTACCGTCGGGAGATCAATCTGGGCATCGCCGTCGCCCTCGATTGGGGCCTGATCGTGCCCGTGGTGAAGCATGCCGATGAACTTTCCTTGATGGGGCTCGCCCGCGCGATCAACGACCTCGGCGAGCGGGCCCGGGGCAAGAAGCTCAACCCCGACGAAGTTCAGCGCGGCACCTTCACCATCACCAATCCCGGCGTGTTCGGCTCCTACGCTGGGCTACCCATCATCAATCAGCCCCAGGTGGCGATCCTGGGCGTGGGGACGATCGAGAAGCGGCCGGCGGTGGTGACCCTCTCCGACGGGACCGACGGCATCGCTCCGCGCCTCAAGGGAATGCTGACGATGTCCTTCGACCATCGGGTGGTGGATGGCGCCGACGCGGACCGCTTCCTCGCGGACGTGAAACGCTCGCTGGAAAGCTTCCCGGAGGACCAGGCCTGAGATGCCTCGGGTTCTCACCATCTCCCGGGTGACAGTTCGCCCGGAGCTCGAGGCGGAGTACGTGCGCACGGTCCACCAGCTCGCGGAGTTGGGCCGGTCGCGCGCCCAGCACCTCTGGCTGTTTCGCAACGAGTCTGCGCCGGGCCGGTACGTCGAGTTCAGTGAGAGCCCGACCGAGATGGCCCATCGTCTCCGTGCGTCTCGCACCGATCTCGAAGAGCGGCTCGAACGTCGGTTGCGGGACATCGCGGAGTACGCGCCGGACGCGTGGGAGTTGTGGTCGGAGGTGCGGGCCCCCGGCGCGGCGGAGCCGCCCCGCGGGTAAGCGGAGTACCCACGCCGCGTTCCGACGCGGCTGCACTTGGAGAACCCGATGGCACCCAGAACGATTCAGGTTGACGGGGAGACCTGGGAAATCGCGCCCAGCGGCTCAGTCACCCAGTACACCCGGGACGAGTTCGGCCTCGCCTTCCGCAGGCGCGGCGCGAACCCCGAGGTGCGCATCGTGCGATACTCGCCGCTGGGCTCGCGGAGCCCGGAGGACTCGCTGGCCGAACTCTCCGACTACCGGTTGACCGAGTTGTTCCAGCGCTCCCAGCCTTCCTGGACGGCGCCGGAAACGGGGTACTCACGCTGAGCCCCTCCTCTGAGATCGCGTCGCGCCCGATCGATCTCCACCTGCACAGCACGGCCTCGGACGGGGCCTTCCCTCCCGAGCAGGTCGTTGCCCGGGCCGCGGAGGCGGGCCTCGGCGCGATCGCCCTGACGGACCACGACACGCTCGACGGAGTCCCCGGAGCGCTCGCCGCTGGTACCCGGCTTGGGGTCCGCGTCGTCGCGGGTTGCGAGTTCTCGGTGGCGGCGGCCTGGGGAGAAATGCATGTGCTCGGGTATTTCCTGCCGGTGGGATGGGAACCATTGGAGGCCTTCCTGGCCCGCTGCCGCGCGGACCGCGAGCGCCGCGGGGTCGAGATGGTCCAGCGGCTCCAGGCTCTCGGACTTGCCATCGACCAGGACGATGTGCTGGCCGAGGCCCGAGGTGGGGCCGTGGGCCGGCCGCACGTCGCGCGGGCGCTGCTGCGCCGGGGGGCGGTGCCCAGCGTGCAGGACGCCTTCGACCGGTTCATCGGTTACGGCCGCCCGGGATTTGTCGAGAAGCGGCTTCCCAGCTTCCAAGCGGTTGCGGATCTGGTGCACGCCGGCGGGGGCCTCGTCTCCGCCGCGCACCTCAAGGATCGGGGGACTCGAGCGACCCTCGCCGCGCTCAAAGCCGAGGGGCTCGATGCCGTCGAGACTCGACACCCGGTGCACGACCCGGACACTCGGGCTCGACTCACCGATCACGCGCAGGCGCTGGGGCTGCTCCGGACCGGTGGGTCGGACTGGCACGGCGACGCCACGGCCCAGAGCCCCGGCGCCCAGCTCGGCGGACAGGGGATTCCAGCCGATTGGTTGGTGGCGCTCGAGGCGGCCCGTCCCAACGGGCAGACGCCGGCGCTCCCAGCGGCGAATTGATTCCACTACCCAATCCCACCACCTTCCGCACTCGATCGTTTCCGCGCCGGTTTGGCGACATGCACCGCGAGTGATCCGCGCTCGTTGCACGCACAGAGGGGAACTCCAATGCCGACCCAGTGGGATTTTTCCGGGAAGACCGTGCTCATCACCGGGGTGGCCCGCCCGGGGCAGATCGGTCACGCGGTCGCGCTCGCCTTCGGGAAGGCGGGCGCGCGTCTGGTGGCGGTCGACCGCAACGCGGTCGGGGTCGCGGAGCGGGTGCGCGAGTTCGCCGCGCAGGGGATCGACGCCCGGCCGGCAGCTGGAGACCTGACCGAGCCCGATGTCGCCGCGCTGGCGGTGGAGACCGCGCTCAAGCACCACGGGCGACTCGATGCGGTGATCAATGTGGCGGGCGGTCTCACCACCTTCGGGCCGGTCGGCAAGAGCGATACCACCGGCTTCGATCGTGAAATCGCGATCAACCTCAAGACCGCGTTCCTCATGTCTCAGGCCGCGGTGCGGGCGCTCGCGGCCACGCGCGGCGCGGTGGTGAACTTCGCCTCGGTGGCCTACTACCGGCCCTCGGCCCAGATGGCGGTCTACACCGCCGCCAAGGCGGGGGTGGCGGGTCTCACCCAGAGTCTCGCGGCCGAGTTGTGGCCGGAGGGAATCCGGGTCAATGCCATCGCGCCGGGGATGGTGAGGACACCGGAGAACGTGGCGGCCGCGGGGGAAGGGGCCCACTATGTCGAGATGGAGCAACTCATCGAAACAGTGCTCTTCCTCGCTAGCGAGTCCGCGTCCGGCATCACCGGCCAGATTCTCGCCGTGACCAACGGAGCCATCTGAGGTGGAACTCGCCGGTCGTGTCGCGCTGGTGACCGGGGCAGGGCACCGATTGGGGCGGGCGATTGCCGTGGCGCTCGGGGAACGGCGGATGCGCGTCGCCGTGCACGCCAATCAGTCGGTGGCCGGGGCGGAAGAGACTGTCCGAATGATCGCTGCCGCAGGCGGCGAGGCTGCCGTCTTCCAGGGGGATCTTCGTGATGCGGCCGCCGCTGCCGACCTGCCCCGGCGCGTGGCCTCGCGGTTCGGCGGTCTCGATGTGCTGGTCAATGCGGCCGGCGTGATGATCGAGGCGACGGTCGCAGCAACGACCCCGGCACTGTGGGACGACGTGATGGCCGTGAACCTTCGTGCCGCGTTCTTTACGGCCCAGGGTGCCGCGCCGCTTCTCAAGGCTGCTCGTGGCAAGGTGGTGAATCTCGCCGATGTGGGAGGGCTGGAACCCTGGCCGCGCTACGTGGCGCACTGCATCAGCAAGGCCGGTGTGGTAATGCTCACTCAAACCCTCGCGCGCGCACTGGCACCCGAGGTCACGGTCAACGCCGTGGCGCCTGGAGCGGTGCTTCCGCCGGACGATTGGGGCGAGGAGGCGCGTGAGCACCTGGCGCGCACCACACCGCTCCGACGCCTGGGGAGCCCCGCGGACGTCACCGCGGCCATCCTTTACCTGCTCGAGGGGGGAGACTTCGTGACCGGCGAGACGATCGTGGTGGATGGAGGACGGCTGATCCGGTGAACTGGGCGGAGATCGCCATCGTCGGCGGCGGCTGCTACGGCACCTTCTACGCCCGGCAGTTGGCCCGGGCGAAGGAGCAGGGCAAGGCGAGCTACCGGAAGCTGCTGGTGGTCGACCGCGACCCCCGCTGCCGGATGATCCGGGAACTGGGTGAGGCGGATGATCGGCGGCTGGTGGTGGCGGAGTGGGACGCCTTCTTCGATCAGTTTCTCGACCAGGAACCATCCCCTCGCCGGCCCGCGTCGTCGCCGAGCGCCATCGTTCCCTCTCCGCTCATGCCCCACCTGATGTACCGTTGGCTGATCCGCCGCGCCCGTGCCCGATGGCCCAATCGTCAACTTGAGACCAGGCCGCTGTCCGCCGGCCCGGGCACGCCGTACGATACCGCCGCCCGTGACGGGACCCGATACGTCTCATTCGCCGACTGGATCTGCCCGACCCACTGCGTCGAGCCGGCTATCTGTCCCGCCACCCGTGCTCCACGCACCTGGGAAATGGGTGACACGCTGGGTGAGCTGGCGCGGCGCCTGGGCGCCGCCGGCCCCGTGCTCTTTACCTGCCGCCACCAGGTCTATGGAGTCGGCATGTTCGCGGTGGCGGAGGTCCTCGCCGGTGACGCACTGGTCGCTGGCGTCGGAAACTCGTCGGAGACCGATATCCTGGTGGGGACGGTCTCTTCCTGTCACGGCGCGGTGAACCTGCTGCACCTGGGACCGGGGTGAGCGGAGCGAGCGGGGCGTCTATATTGTGGGGAGCTGGCCATCGGGGACGGGAATGCGGCGACAGCCTGACCCAGTGAACGAACCAGACGACGCAATGACCAATCCGAACGACTTCGATTTCGACACCATCATCGTCGGTGGCGGGCCGGCCGGCCTGTGCGCCGCCATGTATGCCGGGCGCGGGATGCTGCGCGCGGTGCTGCTCGAGAGCAAGGTGCCTGGTGGCGAGCTGCTCAATACGGAGCTCATCGAGGACTATCCGGGCTTCGAGTCCATCCTCGGCCGGGAACTCGCCGAGCGGATGACCAATCACGCGAAGAAGTTCGGCGCCGAGATCCGGCAGGCGACGGTGGAAGGCATCTTCCGCCAGCCGGATGGCACCTTCGAGGTGAAGACCCTGGATGGCGACGTCCTTCGGGCGCCCACCGTGATCCTGACCGCTGGCGGGACGCCGACCAAGCTGGGGGTCCCGGGTGAGCAGGAGTACGCCGGGTTCGGCGTGTCCTATTGCGCGGTCTGCGATGGCGCGTTCTTCCGGAATCAGACCGTCGCCGTGGTGGGCGGGGGCGATGCCGCAGTCGAAGAGGCGGACTATCTCACTCGCTACGCGGCCAAGGTGTACCTGGTGCATCGGCGCGACCAGCTGCGCGCCTCGAGGATCCTGCAGGACCGGCTTTTCGCCAATCCCAAGATCGAGGTGATCTGGAACAAGAAGGTGCTCGCCGTCAACGGGCGCGAGCAGGCGGGGCTGCGGGAAGTCACCGGGCTCGACCTGGAGGACACGGTGACGGGGGAGCGTTCGACGCTGCCGGTCGGGGGGTGCTTCGTCTTCATCGGCTTCCGGCCGAACTCGGGACTGATCCGCGAACACTTCAACCACGATGCGAGCGGATATGTCGTCACCGACGATCGCATGATGACGTCAATTCCGGGGCTGTTCGCTGCGGGGGACCTGCGGGTACAGCTGACTCGTCAGGTGACCACGGCGGTCGGAGACGCGACCACCGCGGCGATCGCGGTGGAGAAGTTCCTCGCGGAGCGGCGGAGCAAAGTCGGTGTCTGACCTGGAGGTCGTGGCGCTGCCCAACGGCCAGTTCGCCGAGAACTGCTATCTCGTGGGCGATCGCGCCACCCGCCAGGCGGTCATGGTGGACCCCGGTGAAGAGCCGCGGCTTTTTCTTGCCGAGCTCGACACGCGAGGCTGGAGCCTGCAGGCGATCTGGCTCACCCACGCGCACCTCGACCACATCATGGGAGTGCGGGCCGTCCGGGACGCCACCGGCGTCCCGATCCATCTGCACCCCGCGGACCGGCCGCTGTACGACGCGCTGCCGCGCCAGGGCGAGTGGCTGGGTCTGCCCCTGCAAGTACCGCCGCCACCCGATGCCGATCTGAGTGACGGCCAGCTTCTGCAGCTGGGAAACCACGAGTTCCTGGTCCGGCACACTCCCGGGCATTCCCCAGGCAGCGTGAGCTTCGTGGGCGAGGGGCTGGTGCTGGGTGGCGATGTGTTGTTCAACGGATCGATCGGCCGGACCGACCTGCCTGGCGGGGATTTCCCGACGCTGATGCACAGCCTGCAGTCGGTGCTGCTCGCCCTGCCGGATTCGACCGTCGTCTACAGCGGTCACGGACCCGAGACGACTGTGGGAGTGGAGCGCATGACCAACCCGTTCCTCACGGGCGCCTACCGGTATGAATGATCCAGCCGGGGCCCGCCTCACGGGCTGGCCGAGTCACCAGAACCCGGGGCCGCCCCTGTGCAACCGCTGCGGCTTCCTCGTGACCATCCGGCCCTGGGGTTGCAAGAACCCCTGTCCCAACTGCGGCACCGTGTACCCGCTCGGTGACTGCTCCGACTGACGTGGTCGCGGAGCCTGGCTTCCTCGCTCCGCCCGCCTCGCCGATCGACCTCTCCCACACTGGTTTCCCCCCGCCGCTTCGCGCCCCGGGGGGGCTTACCGTCCTCGACATTACCAAGTTCTTCGGGGACGCAACCGGCGGCATCCGGACCTACCTCCTCGCCAAAGCACGGTTCGTTCAGTCCTCGCCCGAGCTGCGTCAGGTGCTCGTCATCCCGGGGGCGCAGGACAGTCTCGCCGAGGAAAGCGGAGTCCGTTGCTACCGCCTGCGCGGGCCACGGATTCCGTTCGATCAATCGTACCGCTTTCTGCTCGCCACCCGGACCACTCGCCGCATCCTGGATCACGAACGCCCGGACCTGATCGAGGTGGGGAGCCCCTGGTTGGTGCCCTGGCTCACGCGGCGCGCCAACCGCGCGCTCCGTGCTCCGATGGTCTGGTTCTACCATACCCACTTCCCGGCGATCCTCGATCCACCGATGCCAGATGTGCCCCGATATCGCAGTGCCTTGGCGCAGATCTCCTGGCGGTACCTACGGCGCCTGTCGGGATTGTTCCGGGCGACGCTGGTGGCCTCGGAGAGCGTCGCGCGCGATCTCGAGAATGCCGGCGTGCCGCGGGTGCGCCGGGTGTCGCTGGGCGTGGATCTCGATCGATTCAACCCGGCCCGCCGGCTGGCTGCGCGGGAGACGCGAGCGCGGCACCGACTCCCCGATGGCCCCCTCGCCCTCTACGTCGGGCGGTTCACCGAGGAGAAGCAGATCGAAACGGTGTTGGCAGGGTGGCACGAAGTCGAGCGTCGCACCGGAGCGTGGCTGGTGCTGGTCGGCGCCGGGCCCCGCACGGCGCGGCTGCGTGCCGCGGCCGAGGGCCGTCAGGTTCGCTGGGTTCCGTTCCTCCGGGATCGGAGTCAGGTAGCCGATCTCTTCGCCGCCGCCGATCTCTATCTCGCGCCGGGCCCCGCGGAAACCTTCGGACTGAGTGCACTGGAAGCGATGGCCTCCGGCACCCCGGTGCTCTCGGTCGACGCCGGCGGTGTCGCCGACCGAGTGCGAGCCTCAGGGGCGGGCGCGCTCTACCCTGCGGGCGATGTTGGCGCTTGTGCCGAGGCGGCAGTCGCGCTGTTATCCGGCGATCTTCGCCGGCTCGGTGCCACGGCACGTGCGTTTGCGGAACAGCACCACTCCTGGCGCGCCGCGTTCCGGGGGATCTTCGACATCTATCGTGGCGTCCTCGCGGACGGATCGGGATGCTGACGCCCCTCGAGGCCCACCTCGCCTGTGTGCTTCTGTTTGCGGGAGATCTCATCGCCCGAGCCCTTCGCCTGCGCTGGTACCTCCACGGGCTGGGTCACCGGGTGTCGTTTGGAGAGGCGCTCGAGTGCAACGCCTGGGGAGACGCTGCGGCGGGACTCACTCCGATGCGCTTCGGCGGCGAACTCGCCAAGTTCGCGCGCCTGGTGCGCGCTCGGGTGCCGGCCCCTCGCGCGGTCCTGGCCCTGGGTCTCGAGGTGATCGTCACCTACCCGCTGGTGGCACTGTTCGGTGGCTGGCTCGCATGGCGCTTCGCCCCCGCGTGGTGGGATCAAGCGAGGCCCACGCTGCTGACGGCGCTGGCTGGCCGGTGGCCCTGGGCCGCGGCTGTGGCGGTACTGACGCTCCTCGTCGGACTGGGCACCTGGTGGCGGCGAAAGGACGAGGCCGGTACCGACCCAATCGAACCGCTGAGCGCGAGGAGTCTCCCGGCATGGCCGCTCCTTGCGGCGATTCCGCTTTCCCTCTTCAACATCGTTGCCCGCACCTTG
>DASPUE010000035.1:0-9725 GCA_035623055.1 Gemmatimonadales bacterium | reverse complement strand
CTGGATTCGCGGCCAGGAAGGCCTCGAACGCCGTAGCCTCCTCGGTGCTGAGGGCCCCGAGGGCGTACGCCGAGGCGAGCTCTCTCAGGTCCGGTCCCGTGGTGTCGGTCACACGGCCCCCTCGAAATAGTACGGCCGGAGCATTTCCCGCAGCTTCTGCATGCCGAGGCGAATGCGGGTCTTGATGGTCCCTAGCGGTTCCTGCAAGCGCTCGGCGATTTCCGACTGGGACAATCCTTCGTAGAACGCCAGTTCGATCGATTGCCGCTGCAGCGGGGACAGCGCGGCGAGTGCCGCGCTCACAGCGCGCCCTCGTTCCTCGTCCTCGAGCACCGCCCCGGGGGCTGGCAGGCCGCCGCTCATCGCGGGAGCGGCGTTGGTCTCCTCCCGGGCTGCGGTCTCGGTAATGCGGGAACGGCGCGCCTGGGAGCGGGCCAGATCCAGGGCCCGGCTTCGGGTCATCATGGTGAGCCACGCGGCCGCCGAGCCGCGGGCCGGATCGAATCGAGGAGCCTCGCGCCACGCCTGTGCGAAGGCCTCCATGACCACCTCTTCCGCATCCGCAGGCTCTCCCACGACCCGGTAGGCCACGGCGTACAGCACGGCACCAAACCGGTCATACAGCTGGCCGAGGGCGTGCTCGTCTCCGCGCGCGACCCGTAACACCAGATCAGCATCGCGTGGGCTGGTCGGAGGGGTCTCGTGAGACGTGGACCAGGGTGCCGTCATGCGTCCTGGGACTGGCGAGTGGTCGTACTTGGGCGCTGCTCCATGAGTCTATACGCCCGCGCGAAGGGACCACAAGAGCCGGCAGTGCAACGACGACCTTCTGGTGTTACGCGTGAGAGCCCGCTTCGGATCGATTGTGACAATTACTCCACCGGTCTGCCAGCCGAGACCTGCCGGGTTGGTCCTCGTTGCGACTCGTGGTGGTCCCTGCCTGACAGTGCGGAGTTCGGTCCGCGCGGAGGTTCGATCGAGCCTTCATGGGCGCGCAGAAGCGGAGATTGGCGCTCAGGGGTCGGGAATTTGGAAACGAGGAGGGATTTGCTCGTCTTGGCGAATCTTACTTGACTGGCCTCGGCTCGTGCTGCGCCTGCATTGCCTCTATTACGCGCAACTAGGCCTGGCTGTCGGCCATCCAGTCATCGGATGCACGATGCCGTCGGCCTCTTCCGGTCGTCGAAGCCCTTGGGGGGATAACTGGCCTCGGGTCGGCCGGTTTGGCTACCACTCCCAGAATCGCTCGGGCCTGAGGGGCGTGAGGTGCTCGATCTCGTTCTCGCCCGCGAGCAACCTGGCGATGATGACTCCGGTGATTCCCGCCAGCAGGATCCCATCGCGGCCATGCCCGGTGGCGTACCAGAGTCCCGTGACGCGAGGTTCGCGACCCACGACCGGCAAGCCATCGGGTGAGACCGGCCGCAATCCGGCCCAGGTCCGCAGCACCTCGCCGCGCGCCAGTGCGGGGAAGAGGGCCGTGACGCCGGTGAAAATCTCGGCAAGCCCCGCAGCGGTGACCTCGGGAGTGAAGCCGATATGCTCCATCGTCGATCCGACCACGGCCTCGCCGTCTCGCGCCGCCACGTAGCAGCCCCGACCCAGCACGATGGCCCGCGGGATGCCCGATGGCCACGCGAGCGAGGCCATCTGCCCGCGAATGGGCTCGACCGCCAGCGGGCGGGGGAGCCCGCTCAGTTGGCGGCTCCAAGCCCCAGCGGCGATGATCACGTCGCCGCCGCTATAGCTCTCCCTCCCGGTTACCCCGGTCACCTTGTCTCCACGGCGCTCGATGCCGAGGATCTCGTCCCGCACCACCGTCGCACCCAGCCGCTCTGCATCCTTGACGAGGGCGGCCACCAGGCGCTCGGGATGAAGCGCGGCGTCGCGCGAGGCCCATAGGGCCCCGTGGCTCGGCCCGATCCACGGCCAGCGCGCCTTGACCTCCCCGGCGTCGAACCAGTCGCAGAGATGGCCCAGCTGGCGCTGCCAGCCCACCTGGGACCGCAGCAACGAGGCGTCATCGTCGTCCGCGGCGAGGCGGGAAATCCCCTCCTGCCAGAATCCGATGTCGATTCCGGTGTGCTCCAGCAGGTGCGGGGCCAGCTCCGCATAGCGCTCGCGGCCGGCAATGCCGAGCTCGAAGAGAGGGTCGTCGGGCCGGGCTCCCGCCTGGGCAGCGAGCATCCCGGCGGCGGCACGCCACCCCTCGCCCCGCTCGGTGCCCCGCTCGACGAGCAGCACCTTGCGCCCGGTCTCGGCCAGCTCCCGGGCACACGAAGCCCCGACGGGGCCGCCGCCGACTACAATCACATCATAGACTTGCGTCACGTGAGTCTTCGCGAAACTTTCTGAAACGTGCCCCGTACGGGCACCCGAGACAGCCATCCGGTGGAGGAAAATAGCATGTTCCGCAGCCTCTTTGGGTTCGCCCTGCTCGCGATCGTCGCGTGGTTCGCGCTGCAGCTGTTCTTCGGTTTGTTCGGAATCGCGGTGACGCTGCTGGGCAAGCTGCTCTGGCTCGCCTTCCTCGGTTTCCTGGTCTATCTGGTGTTGCGGGTGTTCTCGCCCTCGACCGCGGATCGGATCAAGGAGATGGTTTCGGGCAAGCCTTCGTCCAGCGCCTGAGGGCCAGGCAGCTCACCCGCTCCGAGGCGGGTAGTGGGCCGCGAGTCGCCGATCAGGACCGGTGAATCGCGGCCCTGACATTTCCGAGCGCGGAAACCGTCAATGGACCAATGAGCTGTGCGCGTGAGTGATCCGCCATGCTCCGGTACCTGCCGCACGGACGAACACGAGGGTCGCGCGCCCTTCTCGCAGCAGATTCTGATCGGCCGCCAGCCAGCGATACTCCACCAGTGCCCAGCCGAAGTTGCCACTGAGGTCCACCCGGGTCGAACCCACGATCACCTGACCCCCGGCCTCGATCCCGGCGAACCGGGGCGGCTCCATACGGCGCCGCCCCTCGGCGATGATCTCGGCGTCCTGCGTGTACAGGGAGTCGGCCGCCTCGAGCCGGGCATCGGCTATGAGTGCCGCGGTCGCCATTTCCCCGAGGAGATCGGCGGCGGGCGGGAGTGCCACCACTGCGCCCGTCGTCGGCGCGGGCCGGCTGCAGGCCGTCGCCAGGGCAAGAAGCGCCGTGCTACCCGCGGTCCAGCGCATCGCACACTGCCCAGCTGAGCAGGGGCAACAGGATCTCGTGATGCCCCGTCAGGAGCACCCCCGTTCCGCCGGTACGGGTCGGGCGTTCGACCACATTCATCTGCGGGCGATAGTGCCGGATCATGTCGAAGTCCGCTGCGAGAAATCCGGTCGGCCGTCCCTCGTCGAGGTTGCGGGCGACGGTCAAGGCCTTGAGGAAGACCTCGGGGAGCACCACAGCGCTTCCTAGATTGAGGACCACGCCGCCCTCGTGCAAGTCGGGCATCGCGCCGGCGAGGCGGCGAAAGTCGCGGTGGCTGGTCGCGCCGAGCGCGGCACCGTCCGCCGCTGGGTGCTGGTGGATGATCTCCGCCCCGATGGCGGTGTGCACCGTCACCGGGATCGCCCGACGCTGGCAGGCGAGCAGCACGGACACCTCGGCGCCAGCCAATCTATCCTGGCGGGCGAGCGCTTCGGCCAGTCCTTCACCGAGCCCGCGCCCGGCGTGATGTGCCCAGCTGGCGGCGGCATTCATCGCCGCTCCCGTCTCCGCGGCCATCCCGAAACTGCCGTCAGCCAGGCCCCGTTCGACATCTTCGCTGGTCGAGCCGTGCGTGGCGATCTCAAAGTCGTGGATCGCGGCCCCGCCATTGAGCGCCACATGGGTGATGATGCCACGGTCGATCCAGTCCACCAATAAGGGGCCGAGGCCGGTCTTGATCACATGCCCACCGGCGAGCACCAGCACTCCGCGGCGGTTCCTGGTGGCGGAAACGATCGCGGCCGCCACCGTGCGAAGGTGGTCGGCCGCGAGAAGCTGCGGAAGGCTCTGCAGGAAAGCGTGGAAGCTGCGATCGCCCCCCGGACTCCGGGCGAACAGCGTCCGGTCGATCTTGTCGGCCCGCGCCCCGATCGCCACGGTCTTGAGCCGCGAGAGATCGGGTTCGCGGTAGCCGGTCACTGCCCGTCCGCTTTCTGTTCGATTTTCTCGATCTGCAGGGTGACCGTCCCGAAGGGGAGCTTGGAGCGGATCTGCACTGGGACCCGTTGCGCGTCATTGGTGAGCCACAGGAGCGCTTCGGCGCGCGGGGCGAACACCCCATCTTCCCCGACGACCGGATTGAGCACGAGGCAGGACACCTTGGATCCGTCCGGCATCTTCATGTCCTCGCGCTTCACCACCTTGATCACGACAGGGTTGAGCTCCTTGCGGAAGTACCGGTCGAACGAGTAGGTCTTGCCGACCTCGAGCGGGATCGTCCGAAGGAAATAGAAGAAGGCGGCATCGTCGAGCGGACTCTCGACCGACGGCTTGCTGCCTGGCTTCTGCTCCTGAGTGAACGACTGGGAGTCGGGAAAGATCTCGTAGTAGCGCTTGCGCTGCTTCCCGTTCTCCACGAGGTCCTGATGGAAGCGCCGCGAAATGAGGTCCTCGGTTCCGGTCCAGGACCGCATCACGTTGGTGCTCTTGTAGAATGGCGCCGACGCGTCGAGACCGAACTCGAATACGAACGACTGACTTCCACGGACCGTGTCGATGCCGTTGACGCTCATCCAGGCCGTGCCCAGCCGAAGAATGCCGAGCTTGGCGGCGTACTGGAACCGCTCCCCGACCTTGAACGGGTAGCCGGTCGAATCGGGCTGGGCCGCCGGAGTCTGGCGTGCCACCATCAAGGTTGCTGCCACCGCTACCGCGATTGCTCTCATCGGGTTGCTTCCTCGAGTTCCTGGTCTTCCGCTCCCCTTCCCGCCTGCCGCCTCGGGTCAACCGGGCGATCGCCTCGGATTCGCAGCCGTCCCCCTTCGCGCCAGAGCGCCTGGGCGAGAGGCCAGGGATCAATCCGGCTCGGACGTTGGTGGAGGTCGAGACGCTCGACGATGTCCACCGTGTCGATCCGCCGGGCCTGACGAGCGACTCGGGCGAGCAGCTCGGCGCTCGCGGCCCAGCCCTCCGCCGTGAGCAGTGGACCTTCCTGCGCCCGCATGGCGTTCCGGAGGCTCATGAGTCGAAACGCGCCAAACCCGGAGACGATGTCCTCTATTCCAGACACTTTGATGCCCCTCAGCAGCCAGCGGGCGTACCTGCGCACGAGACGTGCCGAGCGGCGGGGTTCTCCCTGAAGTGTGGCGCGCGTCACTACGACGTCGGCGCCGCTCTCCAGCCGCTTGACCAGCTCCGGCAGATACTCCGGACTGTGGGCGAAATCGGCATGCATCACGATGGCGGCATCCCGCTTGGGGCGGTCGGTGCGCTCCACCGCGAGGCGGAGCAGCTCTTCGACCGATCGGGCGTACCCCTGCCGATCCGCGTGCCGCACGACCGTGAGCGGCAGCGCCTTGGCGTAGGGCTCGAGGACGTCCGGCGTCGCGTCGGTGGATCCATCGTCCGCGAGCAGGATCTCGTATTCACGGGGAAAGGCTTGGAAGGTCCTGCGGATCTTCCATAAGAGAAGCCCCACGGTGGGGGCTTCGTCGTAGCTGGGAATGCAGAGATAGAGCATGGCCGTCAGCAGTTTTGTAGCGCGGAACGATACACCTGTGCTACCTGGTCTGCCACTCCGGGTGCATCGTATTCGGCGACCCGCGCGCGGGCCTCGTGCACCACCGCGCCCCGCAGGAGTGGATCGGTGAGTGCGCGGGCGAGGGCGGCCGCCAGCGCGCCCGGATCCCCGGCCGGAACCAGGAGGCCGGCGCCGTTTCCTAACAATTCCACCAGTCCTCCGGAGGACGCCGCCACCACTGGAATTCCCAACGCCATGGCCTCAAGGACTGCGGTGCCCAGGGCCTCACGGTCACTGGGCTGTGCCAGCACCTGGGAGGCCCGGATGAACGGCAGGGCGGACTCCTGGTGCCCGAGGAATTGCACCCGGTGAGCGATTCCGAGGGCGTGTGCTTGCCGTTCCAATGCCGCTTCCTCGGGTCCGTCGCCCACGAGCGCCAGGGTCACTTCGGGGACCTGCTGGAGCAGCATGGGGAGGGCATCCAACAGGGTCCGATGGCCCTTCTCCGGAGTGAGTGCGCCGGCCGCAACGACGACCGGCGGCTCACCGACGAGACCTGGGTGCCGCTCGGGGGGGAGCTGAGCGAGTTGCGCCACCGGTACTGCCGAGGGGATCCGGCAGATGCGCTCCTCGCGGATACCGGCGGCCTGAAGTGCCGTTGCCACCGCGTTCGAGATGGCGATCACCCGATCGGGCAGGCGCCAGAATCGGCCGGGAGGGGAGGTGCTTCGGCGAGTCGCGATGAGTGGCAGCTGGAGCACTCGCGCCGCCACTGCGGCCAGCACCAGTGCATGACTGTCATGGGCGTGAATCAGGACTTGCTGCCCTCCCATGCCGTGAAACCGCCGGAGATCGCTGATCAGGGCAATCAAAGCGCGGGGGTCGAGCGCCAATCGCCACGGCACACCATGGACCTCTGGGCCGCCGCCGGCGAGTGAACGGTGGAGCGCTGTGTCCCGGCCGGTGATCACGTGCTGCCGGAACTCGGATCGCCAGGCCAGGGTTTCGACCAGCAGCCGGACCTGTCGTTCTCCTCCCCGCCACTCCCGGCCGCGGCAGACCTGCACCACCGCGGCACCCGGCATGTTCAGACGTGCGCCGCGTCGCGTAGCAGGGCGCGGAGCTCCGCCAGGCTGAAGGGCTTCTGCAGGCAGGGGCGCCCCTGTCGCTCCAGGAAGTCCAGGGTATCGCCGCGGACCGTGTCGCCGGTGCTGAACGCCACCCGCTGGGCCAGCTCCGGGCGGAGCCGCCGCAGTTCCTCGTAGAATTCCCGGCCACCCGTCCCGGGCATGCGCAGGTCGGAGATGATGAGGTCGAACCTGCCGGTCATCGCCTGCTCGAGTGCCGTCTCCCCATCCCCGGCCGTCACGACGGTATGGCCCCAGGCCTCGAGGGTCGCCCGGATGTAGTGCAGGATGTGCGGCTCGTCATCCACGACCAGCACCGAGAGCGGTCGGGCCACTCCCGGGTCGGGCCGCTGGGGAGCGACCCGGGCCGCAGCGACCCGTCCCGGCAGCTCTACGGTGAAGGTTGCGCCGCGGCCCGGCGCGGTGGTGAGCGTGATCCTGCCTCCGTGCTCCTTCACGATCCCCTGGCTGATGGAGAGTCCCAGACCGGTCCCCACTCCCTCGGGCTTGGTTGTGAAGAATGGCTCGAACACCCGCGAGGCCACCTCTGGACTCATGCCCGGGCCGTCGTCCGACACCTCCACCGCCACGCCATCCATCCAGCGGCGCGCGGTGAGCCGGATGGTGCCCGGCCGCTGGGCGGAGGTGATCGCCTGAGCGGCGTTCTGAATCAGGTTGACGAAGACCTGCTGGATCTGGGTCGGATTGAGGTCGAGATCCGGGAGGACTTCCTCGATCTCGGTCTCGAGGGTCACTTCATCGGCATTGAGGTGATTGCGGAAGAGACCGATGGTCGCGTCCAGGATCGGGCGCAGTCCGGCGGGCTGGCGTGACTCCTGGCGCCGGGCGAAGCTGAGCAGATTCTTCACGATCTTGGACGCCCGCTCCGCCTCCTGTTGGATCACCCGGAGAGGCTCCCGCATCCGCGGTGGGGCATCGGAGGACTCGGCGAGGAAGTCGGCGAACCCCACAACCGATGTGAGTGGATTGTTGAGGTCGTGGGCGACGCCGGCGATCAGTTGTCCGATGGCGGTCAGCTTCTCGGACTGAATCAGCCGGTCCTGCAGGCGGCGCCGATCCGTCTGGTCCTCGAAGAGCAGAACCATGCGGCCCCCGAGCCCCGCAGCATCGAACGCGGTGACGGCGATCGTCCGCCCCGGCAGGTCAATCTCCTGGGAGACCGCCCCTCCGAGCGCGGCGGAAATTCCCCCGTGCCAGCCCGGCGGCAGCAGTTCCTGCCACCGATGCCCTGCCACTCCACCCGCCGGTGAACCCGCGAGCTCGACGAAGGCGCGGTTGCCGCCTTCAATTCTTCCCGAACGCTCCACGATGCAGATGGCGAGGCTGACGGCATCGGCGGCGTCTTCCCAGATCTGGTGGCGCTGATCCGCCGCGTGAACGAGCAGCGTCCCTTCCAGAGCCACGGCCGCGACGACCACGAGGCCTTCGAGGGTCTTCAGGTCCGTCGTGGTCGGCTCCCGATTGAGCAGTACACCCGATGCGCCAAGCACCGAGCGGCGGCCCGTCAGCGGCCACGCCACGCCGTGGCCGCTCGGAGTGACGGAGGCCGTCGGCCCGGCCTCCCGGAGCGCCTGCCTGAGGAGAGGGCCGAGGTCGGTGTGCTCCGTGTCACCGTTAGCACTCTCCGGGTGACCCTGCTCATCGACAAGGAGGACCGCGGCGGCGGACGGCCCGAAGGTTGCCTTGACTTCCTGCAGGAGTCGTTCGACAACTGAATGAGGACGGAGTGTGCCGCTCAGGGCGCGCGCGAACGTCAGTACCCGGTCGAACGCGAGGCTCGGTCCGGAGGGGCGGCGCGGCGCCGATTCAGCACTGGAGGGTTTGGTCATGATCCTGGCCAACACGCGCGGGCAGCTCAAGGCGCGCGATCTCGAGCTGGTTGTCCTGCTCCTGAGCCGAGGCTCGGCGGTCCGCCGCGCGGAGCTGGAGCGCCGGCTCGAGGGGGAAGGCCCCGACCCGCTCCTCGATCAGCCGGAGCTGGCGGAGCGTCTCCTCGCGGTGCGCTCGATGCTGGTCCCGAGCGAGACGCTCTTCTTCTACGTACTGGTCCGCCAATCACTGCTCGCAGCGGGTCTCGACGAGCGGGAGGTCGCGGACTATCTGGCGGCGCTCCTGCTCGAGTTCGGCCGGCGCGATCGGGCCAGCCGAGTGGACTGGCACGACGACCAGTCGCACCGGTACCTCGTCGATATCCTCGCGGATCTGGAGGCGACCCAGGGCGAGCGGCGCTTCCGGGTGATGCTGCACCTCGGAAACTACGCGCTGTGGCTGGCTGGGCTGTTCCCCCACTACATCGAGGCGCGCCGCATCCGTCGTGGCGGTCCCGACCTCGACTACTACGACGCGCTGGGCCGCCGCGGATACGCCATGGCGTCGGACCACGCCCTCGCGGACCGGTTCCAGCTCGAGGGCCTGCTGCACACCGTCGCCGAACGATACCCAACACTCCGGGAAGCGCTCAACGCCCTGTCGGAGCGCATCCTCTTCCCACGCGGACATCCTCACTAGGCGGCGTCCCGGTTGGCCGGTTCTCGTCGAGACCGGCCGCGGCAACGGGCCCGGGCGAGTGCTAGCCCAGCGCGCGGCGATCGGGAATGTTCGCGAACGCGGCAGGTGACGGCGGACGCGCCGCATTCCGTCGCCCGTTCGCGGCAGCATGGATGAGCGACAGGAACAGGCCATGGTCCGGGGCCTGGCCCGCCTGATGAAATTCCTCCGGATGCCACTGCACCGCCACAAGCCATGGCTCCGATTCGGCGCCTTCGAGCCCCTCGATCTCACCATCAGGTGAGCGCCCGGTGACATTCAGCCCCGGGGCCAGGTCCCTGATCGACTGGTGATGAAAGCTGTTGACGTGGCAGCGCGTGGTGGCGAGCGCCTGGGCGAGTCGCGAGCCGGGCGTGAGGTCCACCGGATGGGTGCGGTCATCGCG
>DASPUE010000034.1:0-7367 GCA_035623055.1 Gemmatimonadales bacterium | reverse complement strand
GGGGAAACCGAGCCGGAAACCGGGAAGAAGGTGCGGGCACTGCTCGGGCAAGGTCTCACGGTGGTGCTCTGCGTGGGAGAAAAACTCTCTGAACGCGAGGCTGGGGCGACGGAAGCCGTCTGTCTCCGCCAGCTCCGCGCTGGGCTTGAAGGCGTAACGGCAGAGGCGTGGCTCCGCGTCGTCATCGCCTACGAACCGGTGTGGGCGATCGGCACCGGCCGGAACGCCACACCGTCGGATGCATCCGCGGTTCATCGCGCAATCCGCCGAGAGCTGACCGAACTCGGCGTCCCCCCGGGAGTCCCGATCCTCTACGGGGGCAGCGTCAACCAGGGAAACGCGCAGGCGCTCCTGGCGGAGCGGGAGATCGATGGCGTGCTGGTCGGCGGCGCCAGCCTGGACCCAGCCGGCTGGGCCAGGATCGTCGAGACCCCGGTGGCTTAAGGTGCCGAACCCCTACCATCCCCCCCACGTCCTCGCTAAACTTGTCCGGCTTCCACTGGACGGATCATGTACGGGTTTCTGCTCACGATTCTAATTCTCGACGGCCTTCTGCTGGCCGCGGTGGTGTTGCTGCAGGCAGGGCAGGGAGGCGGGCTCGCCTCCATGGGGGGCGGAACCACCGACCTGGTCGTGGGCGGTCGTCAGGCCGCGACGCTCCTCACCAAGATGAGTTGGATCTGCGGCTCGATCTTCCTGGTCCTGTCCCTGCTGCTCTCGATCGTCTCGCCGACCCGGGCGGGCTCCAGCAGCGAGGTGCTCGAGCGGCTGCGGCAGAGCGCGCCGGCTCAGCAGCCCGCGACGCTTCCGATTGAGACCGCGCCGGCGGAATCCGGCGCCAAGGGCGCAGCCCCTTCGAGCGCGCTTCCGATCGAAACCGCGCCGCCCACGACGAACGGCCAGGCTCCCGCCGCTCCGGCGAAGCCCGGCACCAAGACCCCAACGGCCCCGGCCGCGCCAGGCCACTGACAGCGATGACTCTCTTTATCCAGCGCGGGGGGCCGGAATGACCGGTCGCCCCGCGTTTGTGTTGCTGGAGGACGGCACCTGGTACCCCGGCACCAGCGACCGGCCGCTCGAAGCCGCCTATGGTGAGGTGGTATTCACCACCAACCTGAGTGGGTATCAGGAAGTGTTCACCGACCCGAGCTACCTGGGCCAGATTGTGGTGATGACGGCTCCCATGATCGGCAACTACGGCGTGAATGCCGACGACATGGAATCTGGTGGACCCAAGGTCGCGGGCGTGGTGGTGCGGGAGATGGCCAGGCGCGCTTCGAGTTGGCGCGCAACCAGCTCGCTCGACGATTGGCTCGCGGAGTCCCGCATCCCGGTGCTCGCAGGCGTGGACACTCGCCGCTTGACCCGCCACATCCGGGAGCGGGGCGCCATGCGAGGGGTGATCGCTGAAGGGCGCGAACCGACGCCTCAGCTGACCTTGAGCCTGATGGAATCTCCCTCCATGGAGGGGCTGGATCTCGCCTCGCGGGCCGGGACCACGACGATCCATACTGAGGGGAAGCGGGGGCCACATGTGGTGGCCTACGACTACGGCATGAAGCGAAACATCGTCCGTATGCTCAACGCCTCTGGCTGCCACGTGACGGTGGTTCCCGCCGCGACCCCGGCCGCCAAGGTGAAATCACTAAAGCCGGCCGGCCTCTTCCTGTCCAATGGGCCCGGCGATCCGGCCGCAGTCGGCTATGCGATCAAGAATGTCCAGGAACTCACGGCGGCGGGAATTCCGACCTTTGGGATTTGCCTCGGACATCAGCTACTCGGCCTCGCCTTCGGCGGCAGGACCGTCAAGCTCCCCTATGGACATCGCGGCGGGAACCATCCTGTCCGGGATGTCGCTACTGGGCATGTACTTATCACCTCCCAAAACCATGGGTTCGCGGTGGAGGGCAACGAGCGCAGCGTTCCCGGTGCGCCCGGACTCGAGGTCACCCACGTCAACCTGAACGACGGAACGGTGGAAGGCATTCGCCACAAAGAACTTCCGGTCTTCGCTGTCCAATACCACCCCGAGGCATCGCCAGGACCTCATGATGCCTACCCCCACTTCCAGGAATTCCTCCGGCTGATGGGCACCTAACCCCCGACTGGTGGGCCAACCCCTTGACAGTCAACGGGTAAGGCCATAGTCTCTCAAGCATTCCGGCGCCCCTTCTCTGGGGCGCCGGGCGCGAAGACCCCCGGGGGAAAGCATGACCAAGGCCGATCTCGTCGAACGGGTGACCGAGTCGATCGCCCGCACAGCCGGTCCCATGATCTCCAAGAAGGACTGCGCGAGGGTGGTGGACGCTTTCCTGGAGGCCGTCAAGGAAGCGCTTAAGAATCAGCACAACATCGAGGTACGAGGCTTCGGCACATTCAAGATCCGCCGGCGGAAGACCCGCATGGCTCGGAATCCTCGCACTGGGGATCCCGTCGAAGTGGCCGCTCGGCCGGTGCCGGTCTTCAAGCCCAGCAAGGAGTTGCGAGCGCTGGTGGCGGACGAACCCTTCGAGCCGGACGAGAACGATACCGGGAACGACGATTGATCAGGTTGGCCGGAGATCGGTCGGCGCTGCGCCAGCGGGGCGGGTCATGGACCCGCCCCGCTGCACTTTGGCCGACCGTTATCTTTCAAGCATGAGCGTTCGAGTGCTGCTGTTCGCGACATACGCGGATCTGGTAGGGACCGGCTCGGTCGAGCTTCCCGCGCCGCCGGCGAGCACCGTGGCGGACGTGCTCGCCCACCTTCGCGGCGCCCTCCCGGGCGCCGCGGGGATCCCTGAGCGACCCCTGGTCGCCGTCAACCAGATGCATGCCCGGCTCGACACACCGATCCGGGATGGCGACGAACTGGCCCTGCTCCCACCGATGGCGGGCGGCTGATCATGCCCAGCTATCTCACCCGCGCACCCATCGATCCCACCGCGTTGGTCGCCGCGGTGAGCGGTGCAGAGCTCGGTGGGGTGGCGACCTTTCTCGGCGTCGTGCGGAACCACCAGGATGGTCAACCCGTACTTCGGCTCGAGTACTCGGCCTATGAAGCCATGGCGGAGGCGGAGTCAGCGCGCATCGTGGCGGAAGCCGTCGAACGATGGCCGGTGCGGGTAGCCCTGCGGCACCGTCTGGGTGAGCTGGCAATCGGCGAGGTGGCCGTCGCCATTGCCGTGGGCAGCGCCCACCGCGCTCCCGCCTTTGAGGCCTGCCGCTACGTCATCGAAGAGGTCAAGCGACGGGTGCCCATCTGGAAGAAGGAGTTCTTCGCGGATGGATCGGTGCGTTGGGTGGATCCCACGGCGGGGCGGGAAGCGACACGCCCAGTCGCGCCCATCGGGCGCGAGGTCTGACGGCGATGGCTGACCGGATACCTGTCCTCGAGGCGGCACGCTCATCGGCGATCGATCAGCTGGGACGGCCGTTGGGGAGCCTCCGTATCTCGGTCACGGACCGCTGCAACATGCGGTGCCAGTACTGCATGCCTGAGGATCAGTACGTCTGGCTGCCCCGGGCGTCCATGTTGAGCTTCGAAGAGCTGACGCGCCTCGCCGCGATTTTTGCCGCCGACGGGGTCACCAAGTTCCGCCTCACCGGGGGTGAGCCGCTCCTGCGGCACGACCTGCCGGTGCTGGTTCGGATGCTGGCCGGCATTCCGGATGCGGGCGATCTGGCTCTGACCACCAACGGCATCCTGCTCGCCGAGTACGCAGAGTCCCTCCGGCGGGCGGGTCTCGCCCGGCTGACCATCAGCCTGGATACCCTGCGCCCCGACCGCATGAAGGCATTCGCGCGGTCAAGCCGGCATGGCGACGTGCTCGCGGGGATCGCCGTGGCCGGGGCTGCCGGCTTCCGTGGCACGAAGCTCAACACGGTCGTGATCCGGGGATTCAACGACGACGAGTTGTTCGAGCTCCTGGAATTCGGTGCGGCGCAGGGGCTCGAGGTGCGATTCATCGAATACATGGATGTGGGAGGCGCCAACAGCTGGCGCGCGGACGACGTGGTCTCCCGCCAGGAGATGCTCGCCCGCCTGTCGCGGCACTATGGGACGATCGAGGCGCTGCCGGAGAACGCCACTAGCCGGGCGCCCGCCGAGCGGTTTCGCCTGCCGGACGGGCGGGTGTTCGGGATCATTGCCTCGACGACGGAGCCCTTCTGCCGGACTTGTGATCGGGCTCGGCTGACCGCCGATGGCCATCTATTCCTGTGCCTGTACGCCGCGAACGGGATCGATTTGCGCTCGCCGCTCCGCCAGGGGTCTGAAGACGCGGAGCTGGCGGCGATGATTCGCCAGGCCTGGGCGGACCGCCGGGATCGCGGGGCGGAAGAGCGGGCGGCGCAGGCGGAGCGCGGCCGTCTCTACCAGCTATCGGCCTTGCGGGCAGATCCCCGCAAGGAGATGCACACGCGCGGTGGCTGAGCGCGCATTCTCGCAGATCATCCATGGCACTCCACATCGCCCTCATCGAACCTCGGATCCCGCCGAACACCGGCAACATCGCTCGGCTGTGCGTGGCGACGGACACGCCGCTTCACCTGATCGAACCGCTGGGCTTCCGTCTGGATGCGAGCGACGTGAAGCGAGCCGGCCTCGAGTATTGGGACAAGGTGGATCTCTGGGTTCACCCGAACTGGTTCCGCTTCCGCGATGCGATCAGCCGGGAACGGTGCCTCTATTTCTCCGCCAACGCCGAGCGGGACTACCGCGAAGCGCCCTTCAAGCCGAACAGCGTGCTGGTCTTCGGCAATGAGAATGACGGCCTGCCGGCCAAGATTCTGGAGAAGCATCCCGACCGCTGTTTTCGGATACCGATGTCGGGCGATGTCCGGAGTCTCAACCTGGCCAATGCCGTCAGTGTGGTGCTCTACGAAGGGTTGGGGCGCCTCGGGGGTCCCTCGGCTTCCGAGACGGCCTTGAAGCCTGCTTCCCGCTCCAGGAAGGGGCGTACTCGCCGCCGCTAAGCCACCCGCCGCCGACCCCCTTGCGGGGTCCCCTTGCCGAGCGGCGGTTCGACGCGTATCTCAAGTGAGCACGGGTGGCGTCCGCTTCCCAGCGCCGCCCTCCTTCAGCACCACAATCCGCTTCGCCGCTCGGCCCTCGCCGACAGGACGTCTCCCGACCCCCCCTTCGCGGAGTTCGCATGCGCTATCGTACGTTTGTCACCCTGCTCATCCCCCTCGGCCTGCTGTCGCCGATCCTGCTCGCGGCGCAGCAGCGGGAAATCACCGGAACGGTCAAGCGCGCCGAAGACGGGGCTCCCCTTCCGGAAGCGGTCGTCACCCTGGTCGGACAGGCAGCCGGGGCCAAGACCGATCTCCATGGCAAGTTTGCGCTCACAGTGCCGAGCGGGGCGGTTCGCATCGTCGCTCGGGCCATCGGCCGCAAACGGAAGGAAGTCGGGGTGGGTGCCGACGAGAGCGAGATCGATATCTCGCTCGATCAGGACATCTTCAATTTGGAAGAGGTCGTGGTGACCGGGCAGGCCACGGAAACGGAACGGGCCAACGCTACGACGTCGACGGCGATCGTCGATGGCGCGGAAATCAGCCAGGTCCAGGCGCAATCCCTGGACCGGGCGCTGCAGGGTCGCATTGCCGGCGCCAATATCCAGACCAACAGTGGTGCCCCAGGGTCCGGGGTCCAAGTCCAGATCCGCGGCCCTCACACGATCATCGGGAACGCCGATCCGCTGGTGGTGGTCGATGGAGTCATCTACAGTAACGTGACCGTTCCCTCCGGCCTCTCCACGGTCACGGCGAGCAGCTCCAACATCGGCAATGCCAACGCCCAGGACGACGGCACCAATCGGCTGGCCGATATCAATCCCAACGACATCGAGTCGATCGAAGTGTTGAAGAGCGCCGCCGCGGGCTCGATCTACGGATCCAAGGCCGCCAACGGCGTGATCATCATCCACACCAAGCGGGGCCGGGCTGGCAAAGTGCACGCGAACCTCAGTCAGCGGATCGGCTTCTCGGAGCTGCTCCAGGGGCCGGGGTTCCGCACCTTCAACGAAGCGGACGCGCTCAACCTCTATCCCGGTGACAGCGCCCTGATCCAGGGACTGGCGGTGAACGGCAAGCTGCCCGCCTATGACCATCTCCAGGAGCTGGCGGGCAACAAACCGCTGTCCTACGAGACCCAGCTGGATGTGAGCGGGGGGACTGAGAGGAGCCACTTCTTCGTGTCCGGTGGCTGGAAGAACGACAATGGCATCATCGGCAACACGGGAGCCCAGCGTCAGACCCTGCGCGCGAACGTCGGGCAGCAGCTCACCGACAACCTGACCATGGAGTTCACCAACGCATTCGTCCGGAGTGATAACGACAAAGGCTTCACCAACAACGACAACACCGGGGCGAGTGTCACCTACGCGCTGGCGTACATCCCGAGCTTCATTTCCTTGCAGCCGGTGAACGGCGTCTATCCGACGCCGGCAATCGGTTACTTCGGCTCGAATCCGCTCCAGACGGCGGCACAGGCGGTGAACAACGAAAAGGTGATCCGGTACACCGGTGGCCTCACCTTCACCTGGAATGCCTGGAGCGCCGAACATCAATCACTCAAGCTCATCGCGGCCGGTGGCGCGGACTTCTTCAACCAGAAGAACAAGATCATTGCCCCCCCGACCCTCACCTTCGAGCAGACCCTGCCGGCCCCCGGCGTCATCACCGTCGGTAACGCCGACAATCAGGACCTGAACTGGAACCTGAACGCCATTCATACCTACTCGCCCGGGTCGCAGAGCTTCCGGGCGACGACCTCGGTTGGCGCGCAATACGAGGATCGCCAGCTCATCACCAGCAGGCTGACGGCGACGGGCATCCTGCCCGGACAGACTGACGTGAGCCAAGGCTCAGTGATCAGTCAGCCTCAGGAGGTGCAGACCGTGGAGCGGACCCTCGCGTTCTACGGCCAGGAGGAGCTGCTCACCATGCGTGACCGGTTGGTGCTCCTCGCCAGTTTCCGCGCGGAGCGGAGCAGCGTGCTGGGGAATCCAGACAAGTACTGGTTCTACCCACGGGCATCGGGGGCCTACAAGTTCCCCGGCCTCCTTGGTGAGGGCAGCACGGTCAAGATCCGTGCGGCCTACGGAGAAACCGGCAACCAGCCGCAATTCGGGCAGAAGTTCACTTCGCTCGTCGGGGGCCAGGTCTACAGCAATAACCCCGGCACGACGGTCTCCACCTCGGCCGGTGATGCGAACATCGAGCCCGAGCTGGTCAAGGAGTTCGAGGGCGGGGTGGACGCGGAATTCTGGAACGGGCGGGCCACGCTGCAGGCGACCTGGGCCCGCAACGTGACCAGCAACCTGATCCTCTCCCGGACCCCGGCGTCCTCGAGCGGCTTCAGCACCGAGTTTCTGAACGGC
>DASPUE010000033.1:0-3926 GCA_035623055.1 Gemmatimonadales bacterium | reverse complement strand
CCCGTCGCCGGATTCCGGCACCAGCACCAGCACCGTGGTGTCCGCGGTACGGGCCACGTCCAGCTCGGACTGGCCGACGCCGACGGTCTCGATCAGGAGGCGGTCGAACCCGGCCGCGTCGAGCACGTCGCAGACTTCGCGCGTCGTGGTCGCGAGTCCGCCCAGCGACCCACGCGTCGCCATCGATCGGATGAAGACGCCGGCGTCCAGAGCCACCGACTCCATGCGGATCCGGTCTCCGAGCAACGCCCCGCCCGTGAACGGACTGGTCGGATCCACCGCCACCACGGCGACGGTGAGCCCTTGGGCGCGGAAACCCTGGATAAGCCGCTCGGTCAGGGTGGATTTCCCCGCCCCCGGCGGCCCGGTGATGCCAATCCGGCGGGCATGTCCGAGGGATGGATGAATGGCGGAGAGCAGTTCCTCGAAGCCGGGCCGTGCGTTCTCCACCAGCGAGATCGCCCGGGCGATCGCCGAGGTCCGGCGGGACCTCAGATCGGCTACAAGGGAAGCGGGAACCATGGCTGTAACTTCGCATGGCCGAAAGGCCTACGCAACGCGTGGACCTTAATCCCCCAGCTCGCGCCGAGCGAGCCGATTGATGCCCCACACCAGCACCGCCCCCACCACGACCGCAACCAGCAGCCAGTGTTCGACCCGTTTCACCGTCCCGGTCAGGGCCTCGGCGCTCTCTCCCACGCCGCTCCCGAGTAACGCGAAGATACTCGCCGCCAGCACGCAGCCGACCCCGTCGATGAGCAGGAACCGAACCGGTGCCAGCCGGAGATGTCCCCAGAGCAGCATGCTCATGTTCCGCGTGCCATACACCACCCGCGCCGCGAGCAGCTGCCAGGGGCCGAACCGTGCGACCAGTCGCTCGATCCGCGGACCGACTGCGCGGTACAGGCGAGAGCCGCGGATCCGCTCACTGCCCCAGCGCCCGATCGCGTACCAGACACTATCGCCGACGAGGTTGCCCAACGCCCCGGCCACGATCACACCCGGAAGCGGCAGAATGCCGGCGTGCGCCAGGACGCCTCCGACCAGGAGGCTCAGGTCGCCCTCGACGGTGGCGATGATCAGGAGCGCGACCAGCCCATGATCCGAAAGAAACTGCTCGAGTCCGCTCACAGGAGCAGCCATCCCAGGAGCGCTCCGGCACCCACGATCCACGCCGGGCTCAACGACCATCGCGCCAGCACCAGCAGGGATGCCACTGCGATCACCCAGGCGCGGACCCCGGTGAGCGCTTCGGGAATGAGTTTGACGGCCACGGCGACCATCAATGCCAGGGAGGCGACGTTGACGCTATCCAGAAAGGCCGCCGGCCACGGCGTCTTCCGGAGTCTCCCTACCCAGGGACTGGTGATGGCGACGAAGACAAACGACGGGAGAAAGATGCCCAAGGTCGAGAGCAGCGCCCCGGGCACACCGTAGATCAGATAACCGACGAACGCGGCCGCGGAGAGGACGGGGCCCGGCGTAAACTGACCGGCAGCGATCGCGTCCAGCAGTTGGGCGCGAGTGAGCCAATGAAGGCGGTCGACCAATCCTCCCTCCAGAAACGCGATGAGCACGTATCCGCTGCCGTACAGGATGCTGCCGATCTTGAGAAAGTACAGGAAGAGCGCCAACAAGGTCGGCTCCACCGCCCCGGCGGTGCCTCCTCGAGCGAACCCCGGGATTCCGGCAGTCCAGCTGGCGCCCAGCACGCCGGCCGCGAGCAGCAGGAAGAGCTCGTTGCCGCCCGCGAGCGACGCCGCGAGGACCAGCACGCCGATCACCGCGAGGGTGGGCGAGCGAATCGCGCTTCGGCCCAGGCGCCACACGGCACCCAAGATCACGGCGATGAGTGCGGCGCGGATCCCGGCGAACGGCGCGGTCAGGAGCGGGAGGGTGCCGTACGCGGCGTACGCCCAGGCGAGCGCCAGCGTGATCGCGACGGCCGGGAAAATGAACGCGATTCCCGCGACCACCATTCCGGGCATTCCAGCCCGCTGCCACCCGAGGTGCATCGCGACCTCGGAAGAGTTGGGCCCCGGAATCAGATTGGCGGCCCCCAACAGATCGAGAAACCGCTCCCGGGTCACCCATCCGCGCCGCTTGACGATCTCCTCCTCCATGATCGCGATGTGGGCGGCCGGCCCGCCGAAGCTGGTGGCCCCCAGGCGCAGGAAGACCCGCGCCAACTCCATAAGCGTGGCCGGCTCAGTCGTCATACGGTTCCGTGAGGGGTTCGGGCGCGGCGATCGCAGGTATAACTTTACACCGCCGGCGTCCACCGAAAGGCCCCGTCGTGCCCTTCCCTTCGATTCCGCGGCTTGGCCTCCCGAGGCGGCTGGCCGTGATCACCGCGCTGTTGGCCGTCTTCCTGGTGGTGGGCACCACCGAGCTGGCGCTGTCGCTCGCCGAGCGATCCCGCCTCGAAGATCTGCGTACCGAGTCGGTCGACCTCGCCACCACCCTTGGCGCCTATCTCACCCGCATCTCGCCGGCGGGCGAGCCCAGCGCGCTCCGGGTAGGAATCGCCGGGTGGAGCCGAAAGCATCTCACGGAGACCAGCGCCGCGGTCTTCGTGCGAGACGGTAATCAGTTGGTTCTCACCGCGGTCAGTGACAGCACGGTCACCCGCTCGCCGGACGACCTCGACGTCGAGGCCTATGCGAGGCGTGCCGTGGCGTGGCGCTTCCGGGAGTACCCACACTCCGCCTGGCAGGTTGTGGTTCCGCTGGGGGGGCTGCGCCCCTATGGGGTGCTGGACGTCGAAGTGTACACCGGCCGCCTGGATCAATGGGCGCGAGCCGAACGGCGCCGATCCTACGCCCTCGCCCTGGCGGCGGCGTTGTTGCTCTCGCTGGGCGTCGGACTCCTCACCAGCCGCTGGATCGGTGTCCCCCTGCGCTCGCTCTCGCTGGCGATGGCAGGAGCCCATGGCGGCGCGGAGGGGGCACCCAGTGCCCCGGAGGTCGGGCCGCCAGAGTTCCGCGCCCTGGCGGGGCGGTATAACGAGCTGCGCACGGCCCTCGCCATCCGGGAACAGGAGAGCGAAGCGAGCGCCGGTCTGCTCGCGCTGGAAGAGCGGGCCCGAAGCCTCGACCGGCAGGCGCAGGCGGAAGAGATCGCCGCGAGCTTCGCCCACGAGATCGGTACGCCGCTCAACACCACTAACGGTCACCTGCAGCTGCTCCGGGAGGACATGCGTCGCGCCGGGGACTTTGTCGGGGCGGAACGAGTCGGCCTGGTGCTGGCACAGCTGGACCGGGTGGCCAAGATCGTCCGCGGTGGGCTGAGCCGCGGCGGCTGGCCCGAGCCGAGACTCCACGCCGTCGATCTCCATTCCCGTGCCGCCGGTATGCTGAGGTTTCTGGAGCCTTCCCTGACGGGCGCCGGGGTGAGCGCCGTGCTGGAGCCGCCGGAGCGGGCTGGTTTGGCCACGGTCCAGACCGACCCCGAGTTGGTCGATCAGATCCTCCTCAACCTCCTCAAGAACTCCATTGAGGCCCTGGAGCCGGGAGGGCAAATCACCCTGACGACCGGTCGGGATGGGAACCACGCCTTCCTGGACGTCGCGGATAACGGGCCGGGCCTCCCCCCAGAGGCCCGAAATCAGCTCTTTCAGCCTTTCGTGACGTCCAAGGGGTCCGCCGGAACCGGCCTCGGACTTGCCGTAAGTCGGCGCCTGGCGCGCGCCCTCGGGGGCGAGCTGGCCTATGTACCGACTGACAAGGGGACCCGATGGCGACTCACATTGCCTACGCCGGAGCACCGATGACGTCCGGCCGCAAGCACGCCCGCCTGTTGCTGGTGGATGACGACGAGGAAGCCTGCCGGATGCTCGGCGAGGTCCTTGAGCGGGAATCGTACGACGTGCGCCGCGGCCTCTCGGTCAAGGAAGGGCTGTCGCTGTTCGAAAAAGAGGGCCCCTT
>DASPUE010000032.1:0-6843 GCA_035623055.1 Gemmatimonadales bacterium | reverse complement strand
GCGCCTCGGTGAGACCCTCGGGGCGGGCTCCCACCGTGAGCATAAGCAGTGCGCGCACCGCTTCCCCCGCCCCGGCGATGAACTCCACCAGGTCGGCGCCGGCTTCTTCCAGGCGATCCAGCAGTCCGAAGACTCCCGCGGCGTTCCGCCCGGCCACGACCTCCAATAGCTCTGCGTATACCTCGTCTGCCACCAGGCCGAGGATCTCGCGCACGCGCTCCGCGGTCACCTTCCCTTCGCCGAAGGAGAGGCACTGGTCGAGGACCGACAGCGCGTCCCGCATACCGCCGTCGGCCTGGCGGGCGATCAGCGTGAGGGCGTCATCGTCGGCCTCGATCTGCTCGGTCCGGAGCACTTCGCGGAGCCGCTCCCGGATGGCCGCGGATCCGATGCGACGGAAGTCAAAGCGTTGCAGGCGGGACAGCACCGGCGCGGCCTGCTGGGCGATCTTCTGCGGTTCGGTGGTCGCGAAGACAAAAACCACCCCGGGCGGCGGCTCCTCGAGGATCTTGAGCAGCGCGTTCCACGCCTCGCGGGTGAGCATGTGGGCCTCATCCACGATGTACACCTTGTGGTGTCCCTCGCGGGAGGCGGCGTACATTGCCCGTTCGCGCAGGTCACGGGCGTCGTCCACGCCGCGGTTGGACGCGGCGTCGATTTCAACCACGTCGAGGCCGGCGGACCCGGTCCAGATCCGCTGGCAGCTCTCGCATTCGCCGCACGGTTCGCCAGGGGGCTCAGTCTGACCCTTGCGCTCACAGTTGAGGGCCATGGCGAGAATACGCGCGGCCGTCGTCTTGCCGACGCCGCGCGGGCCGGTGAGCAGGTAGCCGTGTCCGACGCGATTCTTGACGATCGCGCCGCGCAGGACGGCGGCTACATGATCCTGAACCAGAAGGTCGCTGAAGCGCCGGGGGCGGTATTTCCGGGCGAGGGCGAGTGCCATGCGGTCAAGGTAGCGGGTGGGAAAGCAAGGTGCCCCAGGCACCCCGAAGCGACACTGGACATCGCTTAGCGCTGCTACCGGCGAGGTCCTGACGCGGTTCACGCGCCAGCGCCCTTCGGACCTGGGGCAACGGGAATATAGCCTCGCGCCTCCTCCTCGGAAACCGTGCGGGTCTTGCCGCACGCCCCCGGCCCGCTCATCCTCAAGGCGCTCACCACCGGACCGCCCGGGTTCGCGGCAGCGGGAGCGGCGACCCGTGAGTCGCGCGCCTGGCCTTCGGACCCGCTTTCGGCATCACTCACCGTCGCGAAGCACTGGCCGAGCCGGGCCAGCCGTCCCTTTCGGGAGTCGCCATGCGCCTCGCCCCCCTGGACTGGGTCATCATCGGTGCGTCCATCATCATTTCCTTCTTTCCCGCGCTCTTCTTCGCCCGGCGCGCCAGCTCCAGTACCGCCGAGTTCTTCACCTCCGGTCGTGCGGCCCCATGGTGGCTGGTCGGGCTCTCGATGGTGGCGACCACGTTCAGCACCGATACGCCTAACCTGGTCACCAACCTGGTGCGGGAACGTGGAGTGGCGGAGAACTGGGTCTGGTGGGCCTTCCTGCTCACCGGCATGGCGACGGTTTTCTTCTACGCCCGCCTGTGGCGGCGGAGCGGCGTGCTCACCGATCTCGAATTCTACGAGCTGCGCTACTCGGGACCCCCGGCGACCCTCCTCCGCGGCTTCCGTGCCGTCTATCTCGGGCTCTTCTTCAACTGCGTCATCATGGCCACGGTGAATCTCGCCGCGGCGAAGATTGCCAACATCGTCCTGGGCTGGCCGATGGAGCGGACCCTCCTGGTCTGCTCGATCATCACGGTGTTCTTCGCATCGGTATCCGGGCTCTGGGGCGTGCTGGTCACCGACTCGATCCAGTTCACCATCACCATGACCGGAAGTCTGGCGACGACCTGGTTTGCCTTGAAGCAGCCAGAGGTCGGGGGCCTGAGCGGGCTACTCGCCAAGGTGGACCCGAAAACTCTCAACCTGCTGCCGGACTTCGGCGATTGGCCCACGGCGCTCACCGTGCTGATCATTCCGATCACGGTGCAATGGTGGTCGGTCTGGTATCCGGGCGCCGAGCCGGGTGGTGGCAGCTATATCGCCCAGCGAATGCTCGCCTCGCGCACGGAGAAGGACGCGGTGAGCGGCACGCTGTTCTTCAATGTGATGCACTACGCGCTTCGGCCATGGCCGTGGATCCTGGTCGCCCTGTCGTCGACCATCCTCTATCCCCAGCTGGCGGATATCAGCCGGACCTTCCCCTATGTCGACCCGAAGCTGATCGGACACGACATGGCCTATCCGGCCATGCTGCGGTTTCTGCCGGCTGGCTTCCTGGGACTGATGATCGCCGGGATGCTGGCCGCCTACCGCTCCACCATCGAGACCCATCTCAACTGGGGCACCTCCTATCTGGTGCACGACCTGTATCGAAGATTCCTGCGGCCGGATGCCCCCGAGCGACACTACGTATTCGCGGGGCGGGTGACCACTGCCCTGCTGATGATCTGCGCCGCGCTACTCACCTTCGGCCTGAGCACCGCCAAGTCCGCATTCGATCTGATCCTGTCGATCGGTGCCGGCACCGGACTCATCTACCTGCTGCGCTGGTTCTGGTGGCGGGTCAACGCCTGGAGCGAGATCGCGGCGATGGTCTCGAGCTTCCTGGTTGCCGTCGGCTTTTCCGTCGCCGCCCGCAACGGCCACGCCGTCCCGGCGTACCTTACCTTGATCGCCAGCGTCGCCATCACCTCGGTCGTGTGGATCGCCACGGCCTATCTCAGCGAGCCCACTGAACGGTCCCAGCTGATCGCCTTCTACCAGAAGGTCCGCCCCGCCGGTCCCGGCTGGCGGGCGATCCGGGAAGCGTCGGGGCTCCCTCCCTCGAGCGACAGCCTCCCCCAGGCATTGCTGGGATGGGGGCTCGGCGTCGCGTTCGTATACGCCGCACTGTTCGGCGCTGGAAGTTTTCTCTACGGCCGGACGCAGCAGGGCCTGATGTGGCTGGTGGTCTTCGTTGCGAGCGGGGTTGGACTGCTCAGGACGGTGCCGAGGATGTGGAGCAGCGCCGGGCGTGAGTGATGTGGGGGCTGGTCAGGACCACAGGGAGTGGGTCAGATCCCGCAGGGTCCGCTCCATGTCGGACCGCATCGATTCGAGGGATGCCAGCAGCTGGAGCTGGACGCGCGCCCGATCGAGATTCTGCCCGGGACGGGTGATGCGGTAGTAGGTATCCCCGGCAAGGTGATCGGTGAGGAACCGGATCCCCTGCTCAAAGGTGATCACCAGCCCCGCCGCGACGAACAGCTCACGCTCGACCTCATTCAGCAGTCCCGGACCGCTCCCAGACAGGAATCCCGAGGCGAGGGCCAGAAACAAGGTCGGGTCGACGCGGACCAGGCTCAGGTCGGTTTCGTCTTCGGGGGCCGAACAGCTCGACGAACGAATCAGGTCGCCGATGTCGTGCAGCACCGTCCCCGGCATGACGGTATCCAGGTCCACCACCGCGAGTCCGGCTCCGGTCTCGGCGTCCAGCAGGACGTTCGATGGCTTGGCATCGTTGTGCACCACCCGGAGCGGCACCCGCCCCGCCGCGCTCGCCAGCAGATCGGCGAGCCCGCGCCGCGCCAGGATGAATGCGATCTCGCTCCACACCGCGGCGGCGCGCCCGACGGGGTTGCGGCGCACCGTCTCCTCGAAGGTGGCGAGCCGGTTTGGGGTGTCGTGGAAATCCGGGATCGTCACCTCGAGCGGCGGCCCGGCGTAGCTCGCCGTGAGACGTTGGAACAGCCCGAAGGCCGCGCCGATCTCGCGGGCCTGGGTCGGATCTTCCACATGCTCGATCATCTGGGTGCCGGGGATGTACTGCAGCAGCCGCCACCACGCCCCATCGGGAGCGACCACCCCGATCTCTCCCGTCAGCGTCGGCACGAGACGCAGCACCCTGCGTTCCGGCGAAGAGAGGCCGGCTTCGGCGATGGCCCGCTCGAGATGGGTCGTGACCCGCGCAAAGTTCCGCATGACCGCGCCGCCGTCCCGGAAGACCGAAGGATTCAGGCGCTGCAACAGGAACTCACTCCCGGAATTCGCCCGGTCAACGATCCGGTACGACGCGTTGACGTGGCCGCCGCCCTGCGGCCGGGACTGCGCCGCCGGGCCGATCCCGTATCGCGCCAGGACCTCGCGAAGTTCCGGGGTCATGCCTCATCCCACAGCACGTCGGGATAGAGACCGAGGCGGGTCTCTTCGGCCAGGACCGCCCGCACCCAGTCACGGTCGCCGGCGTAGGTAACCCCGCACCAGCGGCTGCCGGTCGGCAGCACCTGGACCGACGCCTCGCCTCGCTCCACAGCGTCCTGGATGCCCTCCGGCAACTGATACTCAGCCTCGGCGCCGGGATCGGTACGCAGGAAGCGATCGAAGGCGCGAGTCAGGGGAGGTAGGATAGGCGGGCCCAAAGCCCAGAGATTCATGGAGACGATCGCATCAGCCGCGAGGAGCCGTTCACCCGCCACGGTCTGCCCGCGGAGGCCGTGGGCGCTCGGCGCGATGCCGGTGATCTCCGTGACCCGGCGCAGCACGCCGTCGCCGTCGGCCTCCAGCACCGCACGGTTGACGCCCCCCACAGGGCTCAGCGTGTGGTCGAGTCGAAACCCCAGCACGGCGTGACGGTTCGAGGCGGGGTTCGCGCATCGAAGGAACTCCGCCGCGGCGGAGAGGGCCTCCCGACCGTACTTGTCGTCGGCGTTGAGTACCACGAAGCCCCCGGTGAGCTGGTCGCGAGCCGAGAGCACTGCATGCGCCGTGCCCCAGGGGCGGGTCCTGCCAGCCGGAACCCCATGAGCCGGCGGAAGGTCGTTGAGACGCTGAAACGCGGCGACAATCTCCATCCGACGCTGGTACCGCCGCCGAACTGTTCGTTCAAACTCGGTTGCCATTTCCGGACGAATGACGAACACCGCCCGTCCGAAGCCGGACCGCCACGCATCGTACAGTGAATAGTCCACCAGTGTGGCACCGCTCGGCCCGAACGGATCCAGCTGTTTCAATCCACCGTACCGACGGCCGAAACCCGCGGCAAGGAAGAGCGCGGTGAGCGATGGCGTGGATGGGCGGCCCGAGCCCTGCTCACCGCTTACCGCTTGGCCCGACATCGGCTCCGCGACCCTACCTGGTCGGCCCGAACAGAACCGCGTTGGTCAGGAGCTTCGCCGTGCCACGCCAGAAGCCCCGGTAGACAGGGTTTCCGGCGAACAGCACCACGTGCCCGGATCCGGCGGACTCGACCGCCGCCCAGGTGCTGTTCTGCAGCAGTTTTTCGGTATTCCGCGGCCACGACCAGCCTGACAGCAGCAGATCGGGCCCGGCGAACACCACCGGATTGGCTCCCTTCTCGGAGAGCTTGAAGATGGTGCCCGACTCCACGAATACCGGGAGCTGATCGCGATCGTAGCCGAAGGTGAGCCAGTGGCTGCGATCAAGCGTCGCGCGAAAGATGCTGCCCGGGATGTACTCGGGGCGCGTGCCGCCGGCGGCAGTCGGAGAGACCACCGGGGGCCCGAGACGCTGGGCGTCGGTCACCGTCGTGTCCTTGACGGTGAGGCTGTCGCCGGACACGTGGCTAACGCTGGTCAGCCCGACCTCCTTGCGCGCCAGCAGGTCCACGGCGCCGCCGATGGCGATCACGGCTCCCCCGTCCTGCACCCATGCCTTCAACCGTTCGGCTCCGCCCTCGCGCAGCTCGCGCCAGGCTCGTCCCGCCGACAGATCGGGGATGATGACCACGTTGTAGCCGCTGAGGTCCGCAGAGCTGAAGGCGGAGAGGTTCATGGGCGTGATCGGCACGCCGAGCTCCCGCTCGAAGTAGAACCACACTGCCCCGAATGCGGTCTGATCTATCCCCTCGCCTGCCGCTAGGATCACTTTCGGGGCCTTGAGGCCAACTACCGCTTCGCTGCCGATGCCGTATTGGCCCGAATCCGGGAACGCCGAGCGCACGGCGACGACCTCCGCCCCGGTTTCCGCCGCCAGCGCGCTCACCCGTTCATGAACCGTGGAAAGATTGCGCTGGATCCGGACCACAAAGGTTCCGCGCGGATAGCTCACCCCATCGGCGAGGATCGGCTGGGTGGCGGCGGACACGCGGACGCCCTCGCGCAAGAGCCGCATCGCGAGACGGGCTCCCGACTCGGTCTGGTCGCTGAATAGGTAGGCTGACTGCGCCCGGCTCGGAGCCGCCGGAGCGGGTAGCGCCTCGTCAGACTGGACCCGCTGGCCGGCGACGCGGGAGGTATCGTCGGTCCACCAGGCATCGAGGCCAAGCGTGAACGGCAGAGACCAGCCGGTCACGTCGTAGAACTCGTAGCCTTCTTTGTCCTCATCCTCCCCGCGGCGTTGATTGCGCTGATAGATCGCCAGCTGCTTGCGGACGAACGCGGAGTCGAAGCTGGCGCGCGGCTCCAGCATGGTCGTTGCCAGGCGCGCTTCCGGTTGCGCCAAATCGACGACGTAGGTGCCCGCGGGAAAGGTCTTCCGCGCCGCCGCCCCGCCATAGTAGGAGTTGGCCTTGAGCGTCGTGAATGGCTGGGTGAGCCGGCTGACCTCGATCTCCTCTCTCGCCAGCCGGCGCGCCAGCCAGAGGGTGCGGGCCGGATCCGCGCCGCTGAACAGTACCCGCCGGAAGGGCCGACGCTGGGCCTCGCTCATCCCGCTGGCGTGAAAGTCATAGAAATCCCGCAGCCGCTCGGCCCGATACTTCGCCGCCGCCTCCAGGGTGGCCAGCGAGGCGATGTAGTGGTGCGCGATTCCCATCTCGAAGCTCACGTAGCTGCCGTCATCCTTCCGCTTCTTGAG
>DASPUE010000031.1:0-2648 GCA_035623055.1 Gemmatimonadales bacterium | reverse complement strand
GGCGGCGGTGCCCGTGGCAACCCGAGCGCTGCTCGCGCCGCTGGGCCGACCGGCGGTCCTGCTCGGGATCGGGACCACCATCCTCGCCCTGCTCGGAGCCTGGCTCGCCGGTCCACGGCTGACCGCGGTGCGATTCGGGCTGACGGCAATCGGGTTCGCCGCGCTGCTGGCGTGGGGACTGCCGTGATCGAGCGGCCGGCGAAGATTGTCAACCCGCTGGGCCTGCACGCCCGCCCCGCCGCGCAGTTGGTCAAGGTGGCGAGCGGTTTTCAGGCGGATATCGAGATCGTCAAGGACGGGATGCCGGTGAATGGCAAGAGCATTATGGGGGTCATGATGCTGGCGGCGGAGTGCGGCAGCGAAATCGTGTTCCGGGCCAGCGGGCCGGATGAAGGCGCGGCGATCGACGCGCTCACCGCGCTCGTCGCCAAGGGATTCGGGGAGAGCTGATGGAACGACGGTTGCTGAAGGGCGTCGGGGTGTCTCCGGGAGTCGGCTTCGGCCAGGCCGTGGTCGTCCGCTTCGACATGCCCGAAGTCCCCAACCGCTTCATCAGCCAGGACGAGGTCGACGCCGAACTGACCCGCCTCAAGCTGGCGGTCTCGGGCGTCGTCGAACTGCTCACCCGGCTGCGCGCCCGAGTGGCCGAGCGCGCTGGCCGGGAAGAGTCGCACATCTTCGACGCTCAGATCATGCTGGCCCAGGACCCGGATTTCCTGTCGCAGGTCGAGCAGTGCATTCGCGATGGGATGAGTGCCGAGACGGCCTATGAGTTCAAGGCCCTGGAGACGCGGCAGGCGTGGGCCGGCTCCGGCAACGCCATGCTGCGTGACCGCCTGGCGGATCTGGCCGGTATTCACAACCGCATGCTGCAGCGGCTGCTGGGGCGGGCCGATGAGGAACCCTGGTCGCTGCCCGAAGGCGATCGGGTGGTGGTCGTGGCGCGGGAACTTTCCCCCGGGCTCACGGTGCAGCTGGACCGCGAACATGTCGTCGGGCTGGTCAGCGAGGAGGGTACCCGGACCTCGCACGCCGCGATCCTGGCGCACTCGCTAGGAATTCCCGCCGTCATGGGCGTGACCGGGGCCCTCGATCGGATCGAGCAGGGGAGCATGGTCCTGCTGGACGGCGAGTCCGGCGTGGTGCTCATGGAGCCCACGCAGTCCGAATTGGAGCGGGCGCGGGCCCAGATGTCCCGCCGCCAGAAGTGGGGGATGGAGCTGGAGGCGGCGGTCCGTCAGGCGGCGATCACCCCGGACGGTGTGGCCCTCACCGTCATGGGGAACGTAGACCTGCCCGACGAGATCATCCCGGCGGTGCGCCACGACGCCCAGGGAGTGGGTCTCTTGCGTACCGAGTTCCTGGTGACCGGTCGCGCGGTGCTCCCTACCGAAGACGAGCAGACCGACTACTTCCTGCGTGTGAGCGACGCCTTTCCCGGGTATCCCGTCATCATCCGGAGCTTCGATCTGGGTGGCGACAAGTTTCCCGCCTCGTTCCGCGCTCCCCCCGAGGCCAACCCGTTCCTCGGGTGGCGCTCGATCCGGGTGTGCCTCGATCACCCAGAGATCTTCCGACCTCAGTTGCGCGCGGTCCTGCGGGCTGCCGCCGACCGCCGGCTGGAGCTGATGCTGCCGCTGGTGACCCGGGTGGAGGAGGTCCTGGACTCGCGGGAGCTGCTCCTGGAGGAGGCGCTCAACCTTTCGCGGGAAGGAGTGCGTGCCGCGGCGACCGTCCCCGTGGGCGTCATGATCGAGACGCCGGCGGCCGCGCTCCTCGCGGACGATCTCGCCAAGCATAGCGCGTTCTTCAGTGTGGGCACCAACGACCTGGTGCAGTACACCCTGGCGGTGGATCGCGGCAATGCTCGGCTCGCGGAGCGGTTCTCGTCGCATCACCCCGCGGTGGTCCGCCAGCTGCGCGCGGTCATCGACGCCGGCACCCGCGCCGGGATCGGGGTGAGCGTCTGCGGCGAGATGGCCTCCGATCCGCTCTCGGTGGTCCTGCTCATCGGACTGGGCTACCGCACCCTCAGCGTCGGTCCGCCCGCGATCCCGCTGGTCAAATGGGTGATCCGCACCATTCCGGTGACCGTGGCCGAACGCGCCGCCGAGGCCGCGCTCGCCGCCGATCGTCCCGGAGACGTGACCCGCGCGCTGTGGGAAACGGTGAAGGGTCACGCCGATCCGCGGGTGTTCGAGTCGCTCGCGGCGTTGCCGCGCCAGACGAGCACGGCTACTTTGCGCTCATAGACCGGCAGACGGCACGCCGGCACCCGCCACCTTTTCCCTCTCGATCGTTCATGGCCAAGGCTCATCGCCACGTCTTCACCTCCGAGTCGGTGACCGAAGGTCACCCCGACAAGGTCGCCGACCAGATCTCCGATGCCGTTCTCGATGCGATCCTCGCCAAGGATGCGAAGGGACGAGTGGCCTGTGAAACCCTGGTCACCACTGGCATGGCCGTGGTGGCGGGGGAGATCACCACCAACACCTACGTGCACATCCCGGAGATCGTGCGCAGCACCATCCGGCGCATCGGTTATACCGACGCGAACTACGGCATTGACGGGACCACGTGCGCGGTGCTCAGCTCGATCGACAACCAGTCGCCCGACATCGCTCAGGGCGTCGACACCGGCGGCGCGG
>DASPUE010000030.1:0-3344 GCA_035623055.1 Gemmatimonadales bacterium | reverse complement strand
CCGAGGAGGTCGAGCCGGCGGGCGCACTCCTCCTCGAAGACCGGCTCCGGCCGGGCGCAGAGCGCCTCGGCCTCGGAGCGCGTCCGGGCGAAGAGCTCGGCCCGCTCGGCGGGCGGCAGCCGGAGCACGGCCCGCCGGGGCGCGGTCATCTGGAAGAGGATGGCTCCTGCGACCAGGAGCGTCCCCAGGAGCAGGGCGGCGAGGCCGAGGGCCTGACGCCGCCGCGGAGGGAGGCCTTCGGCGTCCATGCTCGGCCGGCCTCAGATTCGGATGAGGAACGCCAAGTTCATCCGGTTCTCGAAGGTGGCCAGGCTGGGCTGAAACCCGGCCACGACACTGCCGGGCGCGCCCTGGTTCCCGCCGGGGGGAGTGATCCCGCCCGGCCCGGCGAAATAGGGGACGTTCGCCCCGCGATGGATGTACTCGAGCCGCACGGTGGTGAACTGGGTGGGCATGAAATCGAAGGTGATGGACGAGTCCCAGGCCTTGAACGGATCGCCCGGGTTGGCGGTGAAGTAGGGCGTGCCGGAAAAGGCCGTGGCGCCGTTGATCGACGGCAGCAGCACCAGGTAGCGGCCGGGATTGTTGATCGCGCCGACCCCCACCGTGAGCGCGAAGACGTCCCTCACGAACCAGAACCGGTTGTAGAACATGAAGCCGAGGAAGAACTGCGAGGGCGAGCTGGCATTTCCGCCGAAGCACGAGACGCCCCCACCGAGCTCGCACCCGGCGTCGACGGTGAAGGAGAAGGCCATCTTGTCCAGGACCGAGCCGGGCTGATCGAAGTACTTGATCTGGATGCTGGTGTCGGTGTGCATCCGCCACCGGTCCGGATTCCCCAGGGTGTCGGTGCCGAAGTACTCGTTGGTGACGAAGGAGATCCAGCCGGTCGGGCGCCAGAGGATCTGCCAGCCGAAGCCAGGGGCGGTGTTGAACTTGCCGTAGGCCTGCCATCCATTGACCAGCCAGAGCTCGACCTTGAGCCGGTCGCTGGGGAAGATCTGGATGCGCGCGCCGTTGAAGAACCAGGGTGTGTTCGCCGAGACGTACGACATCTGGTACACCCAGTTCTCGTAATTGTAATAGCTGCACAGGCCGACGTAGGACATGAACAGTCCGATGTCGACGTTGATGCCGTACAGCACGTCGAAGTGGTAGCCCCCGTAAGCCTCGGACAAGTAGCGGTAGACGTCGGCCAGGCTCCACTGGCCTCGCCCCGGGCTGGCGTCGTTGCGCGGCGTCATCGTCGAATAGAGGCCGAACTGCGTCAGGATGCGCCCGCGGACGTTCTTCCAGTGGAAGTCGCCGCCCAGGCCGAGGTTCTCGACCTGGAACTCACCCGTCCGTCCTGAATTGGTCGACCCGACGAGGGAGTCGTCCTTGGGGTGGGCGAAGTCGAAGACGTAGTTCGCGTCGAACGAGAACTCACCGGTGAAGGCCTCGGTGGAGAGCGGGAAGGTGGTCTGCCGGCTGTTCCCGTTGAGCCAGGTGAAGTCGGCGAAGGAAAAGGGCTCGGGTTTCGGCGCCGCGGCGATGACCGTCTCGGCGGGCGGGGCGGCCGGCGGGGCGCCCTGGGAGGAGGCCTCCACCGCGAGCGAGGGCGCAGAGAGACAGGCGAGGGCTGCGACGACGACAAGTGGATGGATCCGACGTTGGGCTCGCATGGCGAACAACGAGCCGTAGCAATCGCAGAGCCATCCACCTGATCCGACCAGTCGCGATCCCGGTCAGGCCGGCGGAGCTCGCCGCAGCACGCGGCGGCGCACGATCTCGTTGCGTTCTGCAACGAGTCGAGCAACCCTTGCGTGCATGATGCACGACCCGAGCGCGCGCGGAGTCGAGCGCGCGCAGCCCGGCCGGTGGCATCGCTCACCCCGGCGGCGGCTGGTCCGGGAAATGCTTAGGGGTGGTCCTGGCCAGGGGCTGCTCCTGGCCCTGGGCCTTCTCGGGGCCCTCCCCGCGGGCGCGGATGGAGTCGCCCTTCCCGGAGGCATCATCCTCAGAGGAGCAGTGGACGTGTACGGCGGCGTGAACTTCAACTTGCCCAGCGATCGCGACAGCTGGTTCTACGGGGTGGGCACCTCGGGAAAGAAGGCGAACGAGTTCTCGGTCAACCTCGCCTCCATCGACTTCTCCAAGGAGCCGGAGCCGGTGGGCTTCCATCTGTGGATCGCCGGGGGGACGGGCGCGTTCGTGGTCCACCAGAGCGAGCCGGCGGGCACGGTGGCCGGCGTCCCGGTGTGGCAGTACATCCAGGCGGCGAGCGTCTCGGCCCGGATCCCCGTCGGCCGTGGCATCATCGTCGAGGCGGGGATCATGCCCAGCTACCTGGGTTTCGAGGGCCTGGCCTCGTGGACGGACTGGACGTACACCCGCAGCTACACCGGGGACCTCTCACCCTATTACGACTGCGGCGTCCGGGTGGCCTACGCCTTCACCGACCATTTCTCGGCGCAGGTGCGGTTCCTCAACGGCTGGCAGACCATCGGTGACGTGAACAACGCCAAGTCCTACGGCGCACAGGTGGCCTGGTCGTACGAGAGCTGGAGCCTGACGGTGAACGGCTATGCCGGCCCCGACCTACCGAACGACGACGTGGACTGGCGGTTCTTCGGCGACGTGGTGGCCACGGTCACCCCGTGGGCGCCGCTGCAGCTGGCGCTGGAGATGAGCGCCGGGACCCAGCAGCAGCCGACCTCCTCCAGCTCCAACTGGGGCTCGGTGGCGCTCTATGCGCGCTGGGAGTTCATCCCCAAGCTGGCGGCAGTGGTGCGCGGCGAGGTCTATCGCGACGCCTCGGGCTTCATCACCGGGACCCAGCAGACGTTGACCGAGATCACCGGGACCCTGGCCTACGCTCCCTGGCCGCCGCTGCTGATCAAGCTCGATGCCCGGTGGGACCACTCCACCGCCAACGTCTTCACCGGGAGCGCGGCGCCCGTCGGCGGACAGCTCCAGAAGCTGCCGACCCAGACGTTGCTCATCGCCGGGGTCGTCGCCCAGCTCTAGGAGGTGGCCTCATGCTCGATGCCGTTTTCGTCGCTTCCACCATCGTCTTCTTCCTGGTCGCCATCGCCTACGTGCGTGCCTGCGACCGCGTGTGAGGCCGCCCGATGAGTCTCGACCACTGGCTCGGCGCCGCCGTCTCGATCCTGCTCACCATCTACCTCGTCTACGCGCTCCTCCGTCCGGAGCGCTTCTAGGTCCGCCATGACGTCCCCGGGATGGCTCCAGATCGTCGTCTTCGCGGTGCTCGTCCTGGCCCTCACCCGGCCGCTGGGTGCCTACCTCCACCGGGTGTACGAGGGCAGCCGGCAGCCACTCCCCCGCTTCTTCGGGTCGCT